>JBLNAN010000001.1:0-4239 GCA_050259355.1 Syntrophothermus sp.
CATTATGATCGGTGGCTACAACGCTTACCATTTTGGTGCCGATACCGGTACCCGTTGAATCAATAACCACCATGGATCCGGTTTCTCCGGTTGACCACGTGTAACTGCTTGCATTCGGTATAGCAGCAACCAAAGTGATGGTCTGGTATTCACAGAGGGTCGTGTCGTGACCAAGATTGACCACCGGCTGCGGGTTAAAAGTGAGGGAAACAACATCTGATACCTGTTCACAGGAGGCAGAAGACGGGGTCACATTCAGGGTAAGATCGGCATGTCCCTGGGTGATATCCTGTGCTCCGGGCGTATACACCGGATGCAAGGAAGTTGCATTGTCGAATGTACCATCTCCTGAAGTATTCCATTGCAAAGCGCTGAAACCGGAAGCAGCGGATGTACTCAGTTCAACGGGTGCTGCACAAAGTACCTGATCGCTGCCTGCTGAAACCTGTGGTGCGGTTTCAAAGGTCAGTGTGAACGAGTTTGATGCAGACTGTCCATTGCTCCATGCAGTAAGGCTGATGTCAACGGAACCTGCCGTGATATCTTCTGCACTGGGCGTGTAGATCGCGGAAATATTCGCGGGATTATCGAAATTGCCTGTACCGCTGGAACTCCATAGCAGGGAGTCATAATTTACGGCGAGTCCCTGCAAGGGATAAGGCTGGCTTCCGCAAGAAGTTGCATTATTTCCCGCGAAAATATTCATCTGGTATTCCGGGGGGAAAATAATGTAATCCACCCAGCAGGCATCTGCCCCGGTGGAAATGGATGCGTCTTTTGTATATCTCCATTCAAAAACATGAGGACCCGCGGTTACCGGGAAAGCATAATCTTTCCATGCCTGATTTCCTTGCGACTGGACCAGCATGGCACCATCAACATAAAATCCAAATTTATCGGCAAGAGGCTGCGTGCTGGTTTTTCTGTGGAAGAAGATCGTATCGTCATACAACACGTTATAGCTGATAAACAAACCGCTGGTTTTGTTGTCGCCAATCGCACCGGATTGCGCAGAATAAATTTTCTCCCAGTGAACCGTGTCAATTCTCCAGTTGGCATCCCCGTTGAACTGCCAGGGGAACTTGGTAAAATTACCAGTTTCCCAGTCTTCTACAATCAGGCCTACTTTAACCAGCCAGTCTTTCTGGTCAAACTGGGTTTGCGCATGGGCGTAGTTGTGGAACATGACACCTGGTCCGATTCGGGTTGCAGGATGAACCGAAACGGTGAAGTCAACAATCACCGTTTGTCCCGGTGCAAGGGTTCCGATATTTTGTACCGGATTCATGACCTGAATAAAAGGGTTGGAGGAGGTTAGCTCGCTGACGGCATTAATGGCCGGGAAGCTGCCGGTATTCTGGGTTGTTACCCTGATGGTCGCGGTTTCCCCCGGATCCAGCCTGCCATTGTTGTTTCCCAAAGGATCTTCAATATTCATCGAAAGGATCGAAACAGCAGGAGCATGTGAATACAGTGAGAATGTGCTTACCGTGACTGAATCATTAGGATACCTGGATTTTACGAGGAACGGGATCCATTGTCCGTTGGGTACAGAGTCAGAAACCTGGAATTTGAAATCGCTGTAGATAACCTTTGAACCACCCATGGCAAAGTCGCCATAATATTCTGTACTGTCGATCATGGTGATATACGGTGATTCGGAAGTAAGTGTCACATCCACGCTGTCGGCGATGGCAGTGCCTTCATTTTTCAATTTCAAACCAAGCAAACAGGTTTCACCATAATCCATATTGCCATTGTTGTTCCCAACAAGCGTGTCATTCAGAATATTTTCATTGTAGATGACCTTCGGGGCAGGTAACAGGAGCGTGATGGGAGAGACATAGGTCATGGGATAACCCAGACGGGTATCTGCCCAGCAGGGGAAAAATTTACCATTATACCCGCTGATCGACAGGTAGTCGCCCATGTAACCGGTGGCAAGTCCGGGAATGGGTGAAGGGGTGAAAGAAACATCACTTACCTTCATGTTCTCAAAAGTGTTGCCCCCGTCGGTGGAATATGCCATCCAGGTTTCGCACTGGGTGGCTGAAACATTTCTGTTGTCATAAAATACGATAGCCAGGTTTCCGTTTGCCTGGTCACAGGCGATCCAGGGCAGATAATGTTTTTTGCCGGCACCTGTGGGATCATTGTTGATCCTTTTGGGAGTTGACCAGGTAACCCCTTTATCCATCGACTTGATCATGTAAACATCGACATCCGGTCCGGTATTGGTTCCGGGTACGCCCACGTTTGCCCATACTACATACAGAGCTCCCCGGTTAGGACTGTTGCTGATATCGCATGCCATGGACGGGAAGGAGTTGGTTCTCATGTTCTGTGAAACACCCGTGTTCCTGATGCCCTTGATGTTGTTAAGGATCCTGGTGGCGGTACTCCAGGTGATTCCCCCATCCAGCGATTTACTGAATCCCAGGGCCTTTTCATCAGAAGGCCAGCTGTCGTATACCGACCATACACAATACACTTCCCCGTCGGGTCCGCATTTGAAGTTCTCTCCCTGGTTGTGGCTGCCCGCATTGGTTCCGGCACTGATGGACATGGAAGGTTCCCATGAGGTCCCGTTGGTAATGGATCTCGATACATTGATATTATTATTGACCATCCAGCCATTGTAGAGATTGCCTTTAAAAGGACTTGCAGGACTGACATCTACCCACAGATGGTTTTTATCAAGCATGTTCAGGACCGTACCGTTGGCAACTTTTTTCATGGTCCAGGTTAATCCCTTGTCATCGGAATAGGAAACACTTTGTCCATTCTGAGCATCAATAAACCCGATAAAATATCTTCCGGCAATGTTGATACACGCGGCGGGGTCACCCGAATTGGATCCGCCGGCACCCTGCTTGGATCCCGACCAGGTTGCTCCTTCATCGTCCGACATATAATAATCGGCACCATATACAGTTCCGCCGCTGGGCTGGGGAGTAGAATTGTTGGAATTTAAAATGAAAGCATTATTGTCAGGATCCACCACGATCGAGTTTTCACTCTGGGTGGTGAGTTCCGTGGTGACCGGAATATCCTGTGAATCATCAATTAAAACACCTTTTGAATCAAAAACTTTGGATCCTGTATATTGTGCAGCAGGAACTTTTATGACCGGCGCCACGGGCACCAGGCCAAGTGCGGCCATTTTCCGCCAGTAACCCATATTGTCAATACGGGTATCAGGTTGATAATTGGGCGGATAACCAAAATTATCCTGGCCCATGATCACATTTTTTCCAAAAAGTAAAAAAATGCTCAGGAAAAGGAACAAGGTAAATTTTTTCATGTAATGGAGTTTGGATTTTGAAAACAAATGTAATTAATTTGTGTCACCTGTAATCATTAGTGTTATGGAATTGACGAATATATATAATTATGATTTTACGAAATATATTTTATTCTTTAAATTATCTTTATATTTGCAATGATTTTTTAGGACAATGAAAAAAATCATCCTGAAAGTTTTTTCCCTGGTTCTCTGCCTGTTTTTCATTACAGAAACAGCCGGAGTTATCCTTTTTGAGCATACCTGCTACAGCAGCCATTCCCGGGAAATTTCCGCTTTTTCAGGAAAACAATCCTGTTGTTGTTCAGATGAAGGAAGCAATGCTGGAGAAACAGGTTACCATGGCAAATGCTGTCGTGATCAGCAGTTTTATATAAAGGCTGACTTTTCAGGATTCCCCGTTTTTCTCAAAAAGATCCAACCTCTTATTGCCCAGATATTTTTTGTAACCCCCGGGTTTAATACTATCGATATTGATACTTTTCCTGTTGTTCATCAGCCCTGGCTAGCACATTCGCCTCCGCTCACCGGAAAAGAATTTCTTATATACGCTCACCAGCTTCGGATTCCATCACCGGTTTGTTGATTAATGATCCAGATGAGTTTTTATCATCTGCAAATTTCATTGTATTCATTAATAACAAACAATTTCATGAAAATATATTGTAAAATCATTCTTGCCCTGCTTCTGCTATCTTCCGGCATGGCAACCACCAATGCCCAGAATGTAACCGGAACTGTTTATGAACAAACTTCCAAGGGAAATAATCCTCTTCCTGGTGTAAACCTTTACTGGATGGGGACTACCAGGGGAACTACAACGGACGCTGATGGAAAATTCAGCCTGCCCGTACATGGCAGAAACAAAAAAATGATCGCCAGTTTTATTGGCTATAAGTCTGATACCATTTCCCTGGCGGGTAATCTTGCAGGAC
>JBLNAN010000002.1:0-9554 GCA_050259355.1 Syntrophothermus sp.
TTTTTTGTTTTGGGAATATGATTGAAGCAATATCCTGTTCGCCCGCTGATCAAGGAAGAACCCGGTTTTCTGACCCGCTTCCCAGTTTACATGAAAAGCATGACCTGACTCGAGAATCGTGGTATCTTCATGCTGACCGTACAAATATTCATCAGCGGGAACCGGAATGTTTGTCTGGCTCATTTGACTTTTGAGGGTTTCAAAACTCTTGTTGTAGATTGCTTTGAGCCTTTCGCCCAATATTTCATTCAGGCTTTCGGCAAGAAAAAGCCTTGCCTGAAACATTCCCCATGAATGTATCTGGATCACGGCAGTTCCATTGTACCAGTCGATGATCACGCCGGGCATACCATCCCCTTCAGAGTGAACCAGCCGGCAGGCATTGGTGAGTTCATTTTGCGTGAGTCCAAGCCCTTTCCGGAGTTCATAGGCCTCAAGGATCTTTTTGTTCCAGAAAGCCTGATCGATCTCCTGTTGTTCAAAAGACAGGATCTTGACCGTGATGGAGCTTTTGGAATAATGTCCGGTAGCAAGATATTTTCCGGCCGAAGAATAAACTTCAATCACATCGCCTTCCCGTACCTTATCTATTTTCATGACAGCCCCGGAAAAGATCCAGGGATGTTTTCTTAGTATAGCAGCCTCTTTGCCGGGCTTTAATATGCATCTGGGATAAACGGTCATGACTAAATTTTGTACAATAGTAAAAGAATTTTTCCTTATAAATAATAAATTTGATTTCATCATGTTAACTTTGTACAAAACCAAAAAAATAATCGAAGATGAAAAAGTATCTGATTCTGTTAATGATCCCCCTCTTTTTTGCCTGTGGACGTTCGGCGAAAAAAGAAGCTGAAGCACTGAAAGCCAGGAACGACAGTTTGATGGCCCAGACTATGCAGAAAGACGAGGCAATTAATGAATTTATTGCTACCGTTAACGACATCCAGGGAACACTGGATACTATCAAGATGAAGGAGAATATCATCAACCTCAGCACTGACAAAGCAGGTGAGCTTAAATTATCCGCCAAAGATCAGATCAAGAGTGATATTACAACCATCTACACCATGATGGAGAAAAACAAACAGCAGCTCAACGATCTTACGCGTCGTATGAAGGCCAGCAATCTTAAAGTTACTGAACTCCAGAAACTGGTCGATCGTTTGACCAAGGATATCAATGACAAGAATGCTGAACTGGAAGACCTGCGCGACCGTCTTGCAAAAATGAACATTACCATTCAAACTGCTAATCTGAAGATCGATACCCTTTCGGGAGTTGTTAAACAACAGTCTTCACAGCTGCAGGACCGCGAACAAACCATTTCACAGCAGGAAACGGCCATCAACACGGCTTATTATATCATGGGAACCGCCAAAGAACTGAAAAAAGGCGGCGTGATCGGCAGGGGTGAAAAGATCCTTCCCGATTTCAAGAGAGATCTCTTTACCAAGATCGATATCCGGAAAACCACCGAAATTTCAATTCTCAGCAAGAAAGCCACTGTTGTTTCCAACCATCCCACTTCTTCTTACAAGCTGGTTGGTGACAAGAAAATCATCCAGTCGCTCCAGATCCTTGATGTTAATACCTTCTGGTCAAATACCAAGTATCTTGTAATTGTTGTGGATTAAGTAAATATTTAATCAGAAGAGAGCTGCCTGTGAATTTCAGGCAGCTTTTTTTTTACAGATCATAACCAAATCGTTTCAGATCCCGTTCATTTTCCCGCCAGTCTTTTTTTACTTTAACGATAAGTTCGAGAAATACATGCTGATCAATAAATGCTTCAATGTCTTTGCGGGCGGCAGTTCCGAGCCTCTTGATCGAGCTGCCTCCATGTCCCAGTAAGATGGCTTTCTGGGATTCTCGGGCGACGAATAGAAAGGCGGATATTCTTGTTATTGTTTCTTCTTCCTTATATGTATCCACCACTACCTCAACACTGTATGGGATTTCCTGGGCAAACTGGAGCAATATTTTTTCCCGGATGATTTCTGATACAAAGAAGCGCTGGGAACGGTCGGTCAGTTCTTCCTTTGGATAAAATGGGGGAGAGACCGGTAAACTGGAAAGAATGGTTTCAAAAACAGAAGCCGTGTTAAAACAGTGCAGTGCCGACACGGGTATCACGGTGGCACGCGGCAGTTCCGACTGCCAGTGTTTGATGGCGGTCTGCACTTTATCCTGTTCGGAAAGATCAATTTTATTGATGGCAACGATAACCGGGCCCTCCATTTCCTTGAGTTTGGAAAGGACTTCTGTATGTCTGAAATTTTCGCCGATTTCTGTAACCAGCAGTATCACATCTGCATCAGCAATGGATGACCATACCGCGGCCAGCATGGATTTGTGAAGCAGGTAATGCGGTTCCAGTATCCCCGGGGTGTCGTTGTAAACAATCTGGAAATCCTCACCACTGAATATTCCCATGATGCGGTGCCTGGTGGTTTGTGCCTTGTGGGTGATGATGGAAAGTTTTTCCCCGATCAGCACGTTCATGAGTGTTGATTTCCCGACATTTGGACTTCCAATAATGGATACGTACCCTGCCTTGTGTTCCATAAAGTATAATTTTGATTTGGATAACCGGAAAACAACCCTTATCTTTGTCCTCCCAAAGTTGTTACAAAGGTAACCAAAAATATAGTGCGGGGTGGAGCAGAGGTAGCTCGTTGGGCTCATAACCCAAAGGTCATAGGTTCGAATCCTGTCCCCGCTACAACAAAGCCACAGCATAAATGCTGTGGCTTTTTAGTTTTCACGAGGTCCGCAAGCTTGGGCCGTCCGCAGTCTCTCGCATTTCTCTTTAAATAAAATCCCATTTTCCCTTTTCCTATTCATTTTTATGTTGTATATTATCACATTGAAAACAATATAGTTATCTGTATGCAGAAAACAAAAATGTATGAAAAAGATTTGGAAAAATCCACCACGATCGATGTCCGTGAACTGCCAGCCGGCCTTTATATGCTGAAGCTTGTTAGAGAAAAAGAGGTACTGATCGGGAAATTTATCAAACAATAACTCTCAACTCTCAATTCTCAACTCTCAATTCTCAACTAGTTATTCAGTTATGAGTTCTGAAATGTGAGATGTGAGATGCGAGAGACTGCGGACTGCCGACTGTGGACTGCGGACTGCCGACTGCCGACTGCCGACTCATTTCGTAACCACTAAACCGTTAACTTTGCCGCCCTTATGAAGATATCGGCAGAAAAGGACGGCAAAAGATTTTCTCTTCGCAGAAACCTCACGGCTCTTTATATTGTCAAGGTTGCCAAGTGGATGAACCTTATTATGCCCATTGTGGTTTTGTTTTACAAATCCAATTGCATGACGATGCAGGACATCTTCATCCTCCAGGGAATTTATTCTGTCACGCTTATGATCCTCGAGATACCAACGGGGTGGTTCGCCGATTTTGCAGGCAGGCGGACCAGCATTTTAGCGGGCTCCTTTTTCGGTGTGGTGGGTTATCTTGTTTACAGCACTTCATCAGGATTCTGGCAGTTCGTGGTCGCTGAAACGGTTCTGGGGGTGGGAATGAGCCTGGTGTCGGGGGCCGATTCAGCCCTTCTGTATGACTCACTGGCATCAGCCGGAAAGGATAACATGTATACCCGTTTCGAGGGTCGCATCACCTCGATTGGCAATTTTGGAGAAGCGCTTGCAGGTGTTGCAGGCGGATTACTTGCTGCCTATTCTCTGCGAACTCCTTATTATTTTCAGACCGGCATCGCTTTTCTGGCCATACCCGCGGCGATGATGCTTCGAGAACCTCCCGTGCGGACCATCATAACGCCTCCTGGTGCACGACAAGTTTTAAATGCCATCATTGGAATATTCGGTAAAGACCGCAAACTGATGTGGAGCATCATTTTATCGGCTGTCACCGGGGTTTCAACGCTTACCATGGCATGGTTCGCCCAGCCTTTCTTTATTCAGTCGGGGATAAAGGTTTCCTGGTTCGGTGCGATTTGGGCAATTTTGAACCTATCTGTTGGTATTGCAGCCATGTATGCCTGGCGGATCGAAGATAAACTGGGATCAAGAAAGACAATTCTATTTTTCTCAGCTGCGCTTGCAGCCGGTTATCTGGGCCTTGCCGGTGGCTGGTTGATTCCGGGATTTACCCTGCTTTTCATTTTTTACCTGGCCCGTGGACTTGCGACCCCGACCCTGAGGAATTACATAAATCTCCATACAACTTCCGATGTACGAGCGACAATTCTTTCGGTGAGGAATTTTATCATCCGGGGATTATTTGCACTCCTGGGCCCGCTCTTCGGCTTAATTACCGACCGCTCGGGCCTTTCCTCCGGCATGCTGGCCGCGGGTGTTTTTTTTACCTTATCCGGAGGAATTGCACTTTTTTATTTCCTGAAAACAAAGGGGTATTCGAAATGAAATGCTGAAAAAATGAAGGGTGTCTTTTCTGGAAAAACACCCTTCAAATCTTTTAAAATCCAATATTCCTAGTACACAACCACCCTTTGGTGCACGGGGTTTTTGCCTGCAACGGTAATGTTCAGCAGGTAGACACCTTTCGGATAGCCGGTCAGGTCAATGCTGGTACCGGTAAAATTGCTGATCGATTGCAGCATTCTTCCATTGGCATCCATTACAGAAATTCCTGCTCCGGTGGCACCTGAAATGGTAACCATTCCATGGGTCGGATTGGGGTAGACGAGGACTGCCGGTGCCTGTTTTTCAACATTTCCGGAATACCAGTCAAAATTGACATTGTAGGTTTTTTTCGTTGAGCGATCCTGGGCAAATACATCCACAACGGTAGTTCCGGGGATGGTTGTCGCGGGAACCACGATGGCCAATGCAGTCGGGTCAATAGGAATACCTGTAACAACAGGTGCCACAACGGTTCCTGAGGGAACTTCAACGGTGTAGTCGTAGGTGTCGGAATTGAAATTGGCAATGGTGGTTCCATCTACCTTCAGATCCGAAAGTCTTGCCTCGGTCCTGAACTGTGCATCCATTTTTGCATAACCAGTCTGGTAGATTTCCCTTGTACCCATATCCTGAACAAAAACAATAACGCTCACATCATCCCAGCGCTCAATGTTGGTGGTGCTGAGGTCAACGGTCTGGTTGATGCTGATGGGAGCCCTGTCTGTGAAATTGCTGATCGTACCATAGGCATCCGGCACCATTTTCATCATGACATGCTCGAACTCGGTTTCACCATTGGTGGCAACATTGTTATAGGTTACTTCCTCGAAAACACCGATCTGAACCATGGTATTTTCAAAATTGGCAAAGGGAAGTACAGATGAATTGATGGTGATCACTTTATTGGTAAGGGTATAACTGGTGGCAATATCCAGCAGTCCCGGCTTCAGCTGGGCAGCGTCGAAAGCATTTTGTACCGCCGACATATCGGTGGCAACATTGCCGCCATTGCAATACAGGTCGGGAACAAAGCCAACCCCGTAAAATCCTCTTCTGACACCACCTTCTTCCGTATAGTAAGGATCACCATTACCAGGCCAGTTCATCTGATACTTGATGAGGCCGATAGCGGAATCCTGCGTGTTACACCAGGGTACAAATCCTGAATTGAAACTGGCGCAGGGAGCGCAGGTTGAACTGGTGAACTCTTCAAACACCGGTAACCTGGGAATTGCATGGCAAACCTTCACAATATGTTTAACGAGGGTATCATCGCCGGGATCATTGTCGGGACTGCCATTAACCTTGCTGATCCATACCTTGAGGTCATGCTCTCCGATGGGCGGGTTGAGAAGGTCCATAATGAATTCAATTGAGGCTTCCGTGACAACATTGAGTCCGGTAAAAGTACTGGTATGAAAATCCGTTGCATTATCCAGTTTCCAGGCAAGTTCAAGGGAGGTGATCGGGTCAGTTCCGGTATTCATTAAAGTACCTGAAACGGGAACCGGATCAGCAACGTACTTGGGCGTAGAGATGCTGAGCATGGTTCCATTGGTCTGTAGCGCATTATAGAAGAGAATGTTATCAACGTACCAGTAATCGAGATTGTACATGTTGCCGGTAAGATAGAAACAAAACTGGAATTCACTTTGTCCGACGTCGGTATTGGTGATGGTGATTTCCTTTAGTTGGGCATTGATATTGGCCGTGGGAGTAACTTCCCAAACGCTGTTCCAGGTTCCGTTGTGTGAACGCGTGGCAACCCCTACTTTGGGGGCCGGATTGGCATACCAGTCGTACATATGACGGAAAGAGAGTTTTACCGAAGTAAGCCCGGTAAGGTCCATCATCGGGGTGATCAGGCGGGTAGTATAGGTTCCCTGGACATAGGAGAACTGACCTTCAGGCATGGTTCCCCCTGCATTATCCGAGTTGCCAACTGTCCATTGATCAGGAATTCCATCGATGGTCCAGCCTGTTGGTGGCATTACTCCATTATCAAATCCCTCGTATATGAAGCATTGGGCAAAGGCCCCGGATGCCATCAGAAACAGGAACAATAACATGTAAATTTTTTTCATAATCTTGTCTTTAATGGTTAATGGATTGGTTGGTTAGGGTTTGGTCGGTTTTTTATCTTTCTTGTCCTTCTTTTCTTTTTTATCTTTTTTATCTTTTTTCTTTCCTTCTGATCGCTGCTTTTCACAGGGACAATTGCTGTCAACAAGTTGCTGGAGCAGAATTATGGTTCTTTCATGCATTTCAATGATATGATCAAGCTTTTTTTCAACCATTTTTGTATCGGGCATGAATTCTTTATCACAGGTGTTGGTCTCAATATCTTTGAGAACCTTCAGCATCTGTTCCAGCAATATTTCTCTTTCAGCCATTTTGTTACAATTTTGTTTATTAAACCCAAAAGCAAAGGGTTGTCAAATGTATAAGTTATCAAACAAATATAATAATTTTGTGAAATGAATGAGGAAAGACCGAAAAATTTTGCTGAAGAGGACGAAATGACATTCTGGGACCACCTGGAGGAGTTACGGGGGGTGCTTATTCGCAGTGCTGTGGCCGTTGTAGTGTTGTCCATAGTGGCTTTTTCTTTCAAGCATATTCTTTTTGACTATGTAGTTCTGGGGCCCGGCCGGGAAGATTTTATCACCTATAGGGTTTTGTGTCATCTTGGAAAGATGATTTCGGTGGATTCATTCTGCTTCGACGTCCATACCCTGAAATTCATCAATATCACCCTGGCAGGTCAGTTTGTTTCCCACATGACCATTGCCCTGATCGCGGGCATTATCATGGCAAGCCCTTTTATCGTCTACCAGTTCTGGAGATTCATCCGGCCCGCTCTTACCGACCAGGAAAAAAACAGGTCAAAGGGCGTGGTTTTTATCATTTCATCACTTTTTATCACGGGGGTTCTATTCAGTTATTTCCTGGTCGTTCCGCTCATGGTAAATTTTCTCGGAAACTACCAGGTGAGCGAAATGGTGCCTAACCAGGTTACGCTGTCTTCCTTCACCAGCGCGGTCACAAGCATGTGTCTCATCATGGGCGTGATGTTTGAATTTCCGGTGGTACTGGTCTTCCTGACCAAAATTGGGATTGTTACTCCGAAAGTAATGAAAAAATACAGGAAGCACACGTTTGTCGCCATTCTTCTGATCTCGGGCCTGATCACTCCAAGTCCTGATGTATTCAGCCAGATGGTGGTGACCATTCCGCTCTACGTGCTGTATGAGATCAGTCTCGGCATAGCATCCAGGGTGTACCGCGAAAAGATGAAGGAGGAGGTCTGAAAAAAGATGTAACCTGTTCGGGGCAAATGCGTCAAAACATCGACTTAACTAAAAACAACTCCGATGGAACCTAAACGCTATTACCGAAACCCGCAGGGAAGAATGATCGGTGGAGTATGCAGCGGTCTTGCTGATTACTTCCTGATTGATCCCTCGCTGATCCGTATTCTCTTTGTCTTAATGGCCTTCGCGGGAATTGGTGTTCTTTTGTACCTCATCCTTTTAATTGCAGTGCCGGAAAAACCAATAGATTTTTCAACTTTTGAATCAAAAAAACCTGATATGGAAAATTCAACCGGAACGGGGACGAATCCTGCCCCTGAAAATCCAAACCAAGATCCTTACCGGGATCATTTCAGAAAAAACAAGAGCCGTGGTAACCTCATCGGAGGGCTGGTTCTGATCACCCTGGGAGTCCTTTTCCTGGCTGATGAATTCATTCCTCACATCAGGTTTGGCGATTTATGGCCCATCATCCTTGTTGTGATCGGCATTGGTCTCCTGATCAACAGCATTACCGGCAGAAGAAAAGAATATTAAATCTTTAAGAATCAAAGCCATGAAATACAAACATCTTTTCTGGGGAATCATCCTGATCTCGATCGGATTGCTGTTCCTGCTTTCCAACCTTGGCGTACTCCATTTCAGCTGGTTCACCTTCTGGCGACTCTGGCCGGTCATTCTTATCCTCTGGGGGATATCCATTCTCCCGATCAAGGACCTGTTCCGGTTCATTCTCCTGGTGGCCGTGGTCATTACCACCTTTACCGTGATCAACCGGCTGCCTGAAAAAAGCCCCTGGTTCTGGAGATGGCACAATGAAGGAAATGCTTTTCATTTTGATATCGACGATGACAATGATACCACGGCGGGCAATTATGAGGATCAGAAACTGATGGTGCCTTTTGATTCGCTCACGAAAAAAGGAATTCTTGATCTGGATGCAAAAGCAGGGAATTTTCAGATTGACAGTACCAGTACAGATCTGCTTTCTTTTAGCAAAACCGGTGACATCGGGAATTATGAACTGACCACTGATAACCGGGGGGGCAGAAGGAAGATTTCTCTGAACCTCCAGGAAAGCAAAATCCGGCATACCGATCATAAAAACAATGTCATCATCCGTCTGAATAAACAGATACCCTGGAATTTTTCCCTGAATATTGGCGCTGCCTCAATGAATATGGACCTTTCAGGATATAAGATTGACACTGCAGAGATCGATGCAGGTGCCGCTTCAGTGGATCTTAAGCTGGGAAATTTATCTCCTGTGACGTATGTGAATATTGATGGAGGAGCCTCCAGTTTTAACGTTAAAATCCCTAAAGATGCCGGTTGCCAGGTAAAATCGGAATCATTCCTGGTTAGTAAAAATCTGGAAGGATTCGTGAAGAAAGGGGACAACATGCACCAGACGATGAACTGGAACACCAGTAAAAACAAGATATATATTGAACTTCAAACGGCGGTTTCTTCAATCAACATTCAAAAGTATTAACCCATTCAGGAGAGAAAAGCACTCGCGATCCTGAAAAATTCTTCCGGCGCATCCGCGTGTACCCAATGCGATGCGCCGGAAATCGTTTCTATACGAGCCATGGGAAAATGCTGACGGATCAGGGGGATATCTTCCTGAAGGATATAATCCGAGGCAGATCCGCGAACAAACAAGGCAGGTTTTTCAAAAACCAGCGATGGCGTAATGCTTTCAAAGATTTTAGGAAGATTTTCCAAAATTGACGGAAGGTTAAGTCGCCAGCCCAGGTGTTCCTTGTCTTTCCAGTATACGCTTTTCATCAGAAACTGGCGGATCTTCATCGACGGCACCCG
>JBLNAN010000003.1:0-2779 GCA_050259355.1 Syntrophothermus sp.
TAGGATTTTGAATAAGGCGCAATTTACGAAATATGAAGGATTCTTTCTACTTTTACCCAAACAATGCTCAGGTGAATTACAGAGAACTCTTCCGGAAAAAATCCATCACGGATATCGTGAATGATGCGGGAATGACGACCGGATCAGACACCGGGATGAAAAGAAACCTGAATGTTCGGGATCTGACCGGTTTGGGCATCGCTGCCATCATCGGCGCTGGCATATTCAGCACGATCGGAAATGCAGCTGCCAGCGGTGGACCAGCGGTCTCCCTGCTTTTCGTCTTCACCGCCATTGCCTGCGGTTTCTCCGCCATGTGTTACGCCCAGTTTGCCTCCTCCATCCCCATCAGCGGAAGCGCGTATACCTATGCGTACTCGAGCTTTGGCGAACTGATCGCGTGGATCATCGGCTGGGATCTCATCATGGAATATGCTGTTGGAAATATCGCCGTTGCCATCTCCTGGTCCGACTATTTCACCGGATTATTGGGAGGAATGGGGATGCATTTTCCCGAATATTTCAGCATCGATTTCCTCAGTGCTTCCCGCGGATATTCCCTGGCTGTGGCAGAAATGGCGAAAGGGATTTCTTTGACCTCGCTTTCCGGGGGCATTCAGGAAGCATACCTTGCATGGATCCACGCTCCCCACCTTGGCTCCCTGCGCATCATCGCCGATCTGCCGGCTTTTGGGATCACCGCTTTTATCACCTACCTGGTATACAAGGGTATTTATGAGACGAAAATCGCCAGCAACCTGATGGTGCTGCTTAAGATATCGATCCTCCTGCTGATCATCGGGGTGGGTGCCTTTTACGTGGAGCCCCGGAACTGGAGCCCTTTTGCCCCGCACGGAATAGGAGGAGTCCTCAAAGGGGTGGCAGGTGTTTTCTTTGCCTATATAGGATTTGACGCCATTTCTACGACAGCCGAGGAATGTAAAAATCCAAAAAAAGACCTTCCCCGGTCCATGATCTACTCCCTGATCATCACAACGGTCCTGTATATCCTGATCAGCCTGGTACTGACAGGCATGGTCAGATTTGATCAGCTTGCCGTAGGCGATCCGCTGGCATTTGCATTCCAGAAGTTAAATCTCACCAAATTATCCGGGATTATCGCGGTGAGCGCTGTTATAGCGATGGCCAGCGTGATGCTGGTTTTCCAGGTGGGCCAGCCCAGGATATGGATGAGCATGAGCCGCGATGGCCTTTTGCCCGGGATATTTTCACGGCTGCACAAGAAATACCGCACCCCCGGCTTTTCCACCATCGTGACGGGGATACTGGTTGGAGTTCCCTCGCTGTTCATGAATCTGACGGAAGTTACAGATCTTACCAGTATCGGAACTTTATTTGCTTTTGTCCTGGTTTCCGGCGGGATCATCATCCTTGACCAAAAACCGGATGAAGTCCTGGAGAAAGGGACCTTCCGGGTTCCCTACATCAATAGCCGCTATTTTCTGCCCCTTATCTGGTTGGCGATTTTTCTCGTGCTCTGGATTTTTGGCTCAGGTTCCCTGAGAGAAATGACCGTAAGCCGTTTTGCACTGGTGGTTTTTGGCGTTTTTGCATCCGTCCTTACCATCCTGGCCGTGTGGAAGAATTTTTCACTGATCCCGGTAATGGGTCTGCTCACCAACTTCTACCTGATGGCCCAGCTGGGCATTACCAACTGGTTACGGTTTATCATCTGGCTTTTGATCGGACTGGTTATTTATTTTACTTTCGGAAGAAAGAAAAGCCGCCTGAGAGGCGGAAGCCGCGACCGGGTTACTGTACCGAGAGAATAGCCGACCTCGAGGCTGATCTCACGATGTAGATTCCGGCAGCCAGTCCTGAAACATCCACGTGAACATTTTCAGCACCCGGAAGTATGGTTGTGTGTAAGACTTCCTGACCGGCAAGATCAAAAATACTTATTTTATAACCTCCTGATGATTTTCCGGGATGAATGGTTACCATTCCTTTTCCTGGATTGGGATAAATTTTCATCCCGTAACTTTCCTTCACGGAAACCCCGGTGGGTTTGTTTTTATATTTCAGAAAAGCACCTTTATTACCGATGGCATAACCATGAAGGGAATCTGGAAATACCGTCTGGATGATGGCAGATGAATCCGCTGAGACCACTTCACTCCAGGTAGCTCCCGCATCAAGGGAATAGATCATGGTTCTCCGTGATCCCAGCGGCGCCCATACTTCATTGTCATTTCTGAAATCAAGATCATGCGCTGTGCCCTGGATGGAAAGTTCCTGGTACACCCAGTTAAACCCTCCATCATCAGTTCTGATCATGCCCACGCCATAACCAAAGTCAGGATCCCCGCCGGCCCCCATCACCTGCAGCGAATCAAAACAATACAGTCCGTGCACTTCATCCGCCGGAGCCTGGGAATTATCTATTGCACGCCAGGTATCTCCCCCGTTATCGGTACTCCAGATGACACCCGCAACATCAAAAATTCCTCCCGATGCATAGCCGAATTTCCGGTCATAAAAGGTGATGAATTCAACCGGAAAGAAAGCCAGCGTGGAGGTGTCAATTGCAGCTTGTTGCCAGGTTATTCCGCCATCGGTGGTCCTGGCCAGTGCATGCGGACTACCACCGGCCCAGCCATTCAGGGAATCTAAAAAATAAAGACAATGGATAAAAATGTTTTCCTGTGGATAAAGACGCGTTTGCCATGAATTCCCCCCATTTGTTGTATGCAGAAGGATTGTGCCATACGGTGTTGTGGAAAAGTTGAAGGCTGACGCCCAGCCTTCGTTGCTGTTG
>JBLNAN010000004.1:0-4354 GCA_050259355.1 Syntrophothermus sp.
CAAGGTAAACGTCCGTTTCATTATTAGTATAATTGCGCCGGTCGTAAAACACGATATAGATGTACCCGGTGATCTGATCCACGGTCATCCAGGTAAAAAACTGCTGATGCCCGGTCGTGTCATTATTCACCCTTTTCAGTTCCGACCATGTATTTCCCCCGTCGGATGATTTTTTAAACCAGATGTCGGTATCCATGGTTCCATTGCGCTGATCTGACCAGTTAACATACACGTTGCCCCTGTAAGGACTGTTGCTGAGATCGCAACAGGTGACCGGTAACCCGTTGGCCCTGTAGATTCCGGGAATAGCAAAATCCCAACCGCCGGGAATATCTGAAACAAAAGTGTTGGTATCCATCCAGGTTGTGCCCTGGTCATAGGATTTATTAAAAACGATACCCTGCGGTCCGGCCCAGGCCACGTAGATTTCGCCGGCAGGACCCACCGCTGGAACCGCACCTTCAACGGTATTATCCATATCCAGACAATCACCTGCCTTCCGGTTGATTCTTTTGGAAGGACTCCAGGTCATTCCCTTATCTGTTGATTTTGAAAATAAAATGACCGTACTGTCCAGTGGGTTGGAACTGCCATACGCATCAAACTGCGTCCAGGTTACATACATGGTATTGGTGGCAGGATCAACCACTCCCCACTGCTTATCCTGCTTTTTCGGCGGGTTTAACCCCATATAGCTCCCGGTATTCCAGGTTTTTCCCCAGTCGTCTGAGCGCTGGCAAACTATCCGGTCGATCCAGCTGCCATTGGTCGGATTGGAGAGATGCAGGTAATAAAATGATCCTGTTGTATCGGCGATGATCGCGGGATCCCCGTTGACGCCATAGGCAGAAGTGAGTGTTCCCGGAGTCCAGGTGTATCCTCCATCTTCAGAATAAAAAAAATAATCAAGATTCGAACCTGCTACAACTTTGGCAGGATCCTTCGGATTGATCATGATGGAAGGTTCATTCACCCCGCCACCGGTGTAAATCCTGACATTCTGAAATTGCGCGTTCAGGTTCACATTCAGGAAAACAAGAAGAAGAAAGAGTAATGATTTTTGCATAAAATACTATGTTGAACGTCTTGCTTCGGACCTTTTTGATTTTCTGTAAAATTAAGCATAACATCTTATTTTTGCAGACAGAAGTTAAAATAAAGATTCTATGATCCGGCACCTCTTCGTTTATGGTTTATTATTATTGTTCTTCCCGTGTAATGCACAAAAACCGGACCTTCAAACCTATTATGAAATGTCGGGGGAAAAGAAAACCCCGCGTTACGAAGAGACCCTGAATTTTTGTAAAATACTGGAGAAATCTTCACCAATGGTGCACCTGCAGTCGTTCGGCAAAAGCCCCCAGGGCAGGGATCTGCCGCTGGTGATCGTTGATAAGCAGGGACTCACCGATCCTTTGTCCATGAGAAAGAACGGGAAGATCATCCTGCTGGTTCAGGCGTGCATCCACCCTGGTGAAAGCGAGGGAAAAGATGCCGGGCTGATGCTCATCCGCGACCTGATCACGAAAAAGGTGCCCAACGATCTTCTGGATCATGTATCATTGTTATTCATCCCCATCTTCAATGTCGACGGTCATGAGCGCTTCGGACCTTATAACCGTATCAATCAGAATGGTCCGGAAGAGATGGGCTGGCGGGTCACGGCCAATAATCTGAATCTTAACCGTGATTTTGTCAAGGCAGACGCACCCGAGATGCGTGAATGGCTGAAGATGTTCAGCAACTGGCTGCCTGATTTTTTTATTGATGTACATACGACAGACGGCGCAGACTATCAGTATTCCCTGACCTATCACATGGAAAATTCCCCGGCGGTTGATGAGGGAATCGCTGGGTTCGGGAAGGCATTCATGGAAGAATGGACCTCCTCCCTTACCAAAAAAGGTATTCTGAATTTCCCGTATATTGAGTTCCGTAACTGGCATGATCCGAAAAGCGGTCTTGAAGGGGGAGTTACCCCGCCGATGTTATCCCAGGGGTATACCTCGATGCGCAACCGTCCGGGTCTTCTTCTGGAGACCCATATGCTCAAGCCATACAACATCAGGGTTTCGGCTTCTTACCAGGCAATCCTTACCACCATGGAAATCCTGGGCCGGGAGCATGGACAGCTTCGCGAAGCCATTGGTATTGCTGATCAGCGGGTTTCCTCTGATGATTTCCTGAAAAAGCCGTTTCCCCTGCATTTCAATATAGATAACTCTGACAGCACCCTGGTGGATTTCCTCGGGATTGCTTACGAGGAAGTGAAAAGCCCAATCACCGGGGAGACCTGGTTCAAATATGGGAATCAAAAAATCACGTATCGCCTGCCCTATTTCAACACGGTTAAGGCCGCCGATCTGGTTACGCTTCCAAAAGCATATATCATACCGGCTGAATGGTCGACAGTAATTGAAAGGCTGAAGGTTCATGGCATAAAGATGAAATACCTGAAAAATGATACCACGATGCATATCCGCACTTACCGTCTGATCAATCCGAGATGGCAGGAGGTTTCTTACGAAGGACATCACGTGATGAGAAATATTGAAACAGAAGAAATCACCATCGACAAATATTTTCCAAAGGGATCAGCCGTGGTGGACGTTTCACAACCGGCCGCGCGGATCATTATCCACATGCTGGAGCCAAAAGGAAACGGTTCACTGGTTTTCTGGAATTTTTTTGATCCTGTTTTCGAGCAAAAAGAATATGGTGAACACTACGTTCTGGAGCCCCTGGCAGAAAAATATCTGAAAGAGCGGCCGGAGATCAGGGCAGAATTTGAACAAAAAATGAAATCTGACACGTCTTTTGCCAAAAATCCCAATGCTATCCTCAACTGGTTTTATTCAAAATCACCCTACCGTGACCAGAACATGAATGTATATCCGGTAGGGCGGATATTTTAAAAAAACTTGACTTTTCCATTTTCAGAACGTATATTTGTGATATCATTTTAATATCACTTAAATATCATCTGAAAAATGAAAACAGAAATTACCATTAAAGCAGCCAGCGGATATCTCATGCTGGTAATTATTTTGATTACCGCGGCACTTACAATTTATTTTCTCTCTGTCAATTACCCTGCCCTGGGTATCCCGATGCTGATCATCACTATTTTCCTCGCGCCGGGTTTTTTCATTGTCAATCCCAACAGCTCGAAGGTTTTGCTGCTTTTCGGCGCTTATAAAGGGAGCGTAAAGCAAAATGGCTTTTTCTGGGTTTTGCCGTTTTATGCCAAATCATCCGTTTCGCTACGGGCACGCAATTTTGAGAGCGAGCGGTTGAAGGTCAATGACAAACTTGGCAATCCGATCATGATCAGCGCTATCCTGGTGTGGAGGGTGGAAGACACTTTCAAGGCAATGTTTGACGTCGATAATTATGAAGCCTTTGTAAAGATCCAGACAGACTCGGCCGTCAGGAAGCTGGCTGGCTCCTATCCCTATGATCAGTTTGAAGACGAAAAAGCCTCGGTTACCCTGAGTTCAAGTTTTGAAGAAGTGAACCGGACTCTCGAGGAAGAAATTTCGGAACGTCTCAAACTGGCAGGATTATCGGTGGTGGAAGCAAGAATCGGGTACCTGGCCTATTCGCCCGAGATCGCCCAGGCCATGCTGAAACGCCAGCAGGCAACGGCTATCATTGCTGCCAGAAGTAAAATGGTTCAGGGTGCCGTGGGTATGGTAGAAGGAGCCCTGCATCTTTTATCCGCCAAAAACATCGTAGAGCTTGACGAAGAAAAGAAAGCCGCAATGGTTAGCAATCTGCTGGTGGTGTTGTGCGGTGATAAAGAAACCTCACCGGTGATCAACACGGGAACACTTAATCAATAGAACCGGATGGCGGAGAAGAAATCTTTCGTCCTGAGGATCGATCCTGAAACCATGAAAGCCATTGAAAAATGGGC
This sequence comes from Syntrophothermus sp., assembly GCA_050259355.1. GTDB lineage: Bacteria > Bacteroidota > Bacteroidia > Bacteroidales > FEN-979 > FEN-979. The sequence continues at coordinate 3,920 of JBLNAN010000004.1, forward strand.
CGCGGATGAATTCCGCAGCATCAATGGTCAACTGGAATGGATGATCCATAAATCCCTGAAGGAAGCAGGGAGAGTGAAAAAGAAGAAGGATCAAGACTGACCCTGATCGACCCTTATGGCCTTTCCTTTCCATTCTGCTATCTCCCCAATAACGGCCGCATCCATAACGCCGGACTGATGAAGATCATTAAGAAGCGCCCCGGCCTCACCCCGGGGAATGGCGATCAGCAGGCCGCCGGAGGTTTGTGCATCGGCCAGAATGATTCTTGCAAAGTCAGGAAGATCATCAGAAAATAGAACATCTGCCTCAACCGCTCCAAGATTGTTCATCGTCCCACCGGGAATAACATTGGCTATGACAAGGTCCGCGACGGAAGGAAGAACCGGGATTTTCTGAAAATCAAGGACGGCCGTAAAATGATTACCAGTCATCAT
>JBLNAN010000005.1:0-5598 GCA_050259355.1 Syntrophothermus sp.
AGGGGTGGTTACCGTTCGTTTTATAAAACCCTCATCAACTACACCCCCGAGAAAGTCTGCATGCTCATCGAACAGAGTGAATTGCGGGGAAGAGGCGGCGGCGGATTTCCCACCGGGAAAAAGTGGAGAGTAGCGCTCAGCACCGCGGGCGACCAGAAACATCTGATCTGCAACGCGGAAGAAAGCGATCCGGGTGCTTTTATGAACAGGGCGCTCATCGAAGGCGACCCTCACAAGGTATTGGAAGGGATCGCCATCGCCTCATATGCCATTGGCGCCAGTCACGCGATCATTTATATCCGTTCCGACTATCCTTCGGCCATGGAGATCCTCCGTAATGCCATCAGTCAGGCTCGGGAGTATGAGATCCTGGGCCAGAATATTTTCGGAAGCGGCTTCAACCTTACCATCAGCCTGAGAGTCAGTGCCGGTGCATTTGTTTGCGGTGAAGAAACGGCATTGATCAGCAGCCTGGAAGGAAAGCGCGGTATGCCCTCGGCAAAGCCCCCCTACCCTGCTGAATCCGGTTTTTTCAACCAGCCTACCATCGTCAATAACGTGGAAACCCTGGCCAATATTCCGGGGATTATCTGGAATGGCCCCCACTGGTTCAGGAAAATCGGAACCTACAACAGCAATGGAACAAAACTCTTTTCGCTCGCGGGTAACATAAAAAATTGCGGGTTCATCGAAGTTCCGATGGGAATTAAGCTTTCCGACATCATTTATTCCATCGGCGACGGCATAAAAGAAGATAAAAAACTAAAGGCAGTCCAGATCGGTGGCCCCTCGGGGATATGCCTTCCTGCTTCAAAGCTGGATGTAGAAATAGGTTTTGAATCTCTGTCCGACGTGGGCGCAATGATCGGTTCGGGAGGGTTGATCGTACTGGATGAGAATACCTGCATGGTGAGCATGTCGAGGTATTTCATGGAATTCCTGCAAAAGGAATCCTGCGGAAAATGTATTCCCTGCCGGGAAGGAACCCGCAGAATGCTGGAGATCCTTCAGGGTATTACCCGGAGGCCCCGGGAAGAAGCAACCCATGAAACGCTCGAGCGATTCAAAGGAGTCGTTCAGCTGGAAACCCTGGCCGAGGTACTGAAGAGCACATCGCTTTGCGGACTGGGCCAGAATGCACCCAACCCGGTGATGAGCTCCCTCACCTGGTTCAGAGAAGAATTTGAAGAACATATTTTTGACCGGAAATGTTCCGCCGGGGTTTGCCGCGATCTTCGCTCCTACTCCATCGATGTGGATCATTGTAACGGCTGCAATGTATGCCAGAAAAAATGTCCGGAAAATGCAATCATAGGCGTCATCCGCAACCCGCACTTCATCGTGGAAAGGAAATGCAACGGCTGCGGGATCTGCTTTGAAGTATGTAAGTTTAATGCCATTACCCTCAAATAACCTGACATGCAGTTTTCCATTGAAATAAACGGTGTTAAGACCATTGCCAAAAGAGGAGAGACTATACTGACCGTGCTGCTCCGGAACGGCATCAGGGTTCCAACCCTTTGCTGCATGGCCGGCTTTTCCCCAACCGGATCCTGCAGGATGTGCGTGGTTGAAGTGGAAGGCACACCCGGCCTGGTGCCCGCCTGTTCCCACCCGGTTGAGGAGTGGATGCAGATAAGGACACACTCGCCACGGGTGATCAAGGCACGGAGAACCCTCGTGGAACTGTTGCTTGCCAACCATCCGGACGATTGTTTGTATTGCGACCGGATTGGCACTTGCGAGTTGCAGAAAATTGCCTCGGAACTGAATATCCGGGAAAGAAAATATCATCCCCGCAAACCATCCATTCTCGTTGACAAAAACTGCACCTCCCTCCAGCGTGACCCGGCAAAATGCATCCTGTGCGAACGCTGTATGAGAGTTTGTGACGAGGTGATCGGGGTGAATGCCATTGAAATTATCGGCAGAGGCAGTTCAAGCATCATCGGAACGACCTATAACAAGGGACTTAATCTGAGTTCCTGCGTGAAATGTGGTCAGTGCATTATGGTTTGTCCGACCAATGCCATCAAAGAAAAAAGTCAGCACAACGAAGTAATTGAGGCCCTCTGTAATCCTGATCTCCTTCCGGTGATCCAGATTGCCTCCAATGTTCCTGCATCGGTTGCAGAAGAATTTGGCGTAAAAGCCGGAAAAGATTTTACGGAAAAACTGAATGGAGCGCTGAAGAGAATTGGTTTCAGAGAAATTTATGACACTTCGCTGGGAGCTGATATCAACACCCTTGAGATTGTAAAAATCCTTCAGGATCAGATTGCCCGGAAAGACAAGACCACCTTGTTTACGGCCAATTGCCCATCCTGGGTATATTATGTGGAAAATACCCGGCCGGAATTACTTGACCAGCTGATCAATATCCAGTCACCGCAGCAAATTATGGGCAGGCTGATCAGCGGTTATTTTAATCCGCAGGCGGAAAAGAAAATATTTTCCGTCGCAGTATCCCCGTGTACCTCAAAAAAGCACGAGGCGACAACAGATGCCGGGAAACCCGTTGATGTGGTGCTGACGGTCAGGGAATTGATCAAGGTATTGCGTCATTTTGGGATTGATTTGAATGCTGTTGAAACCGGTGTCACCGAAAATGGATTCGGTTACCGCGGTTCGTCGGGGAGATTGTATGGAACCCCGGGTGGCACAACGGAAAGCGTGATCCGCAGTTTGTATTTTCAGCTCACGGGTCAGGAAATGAATCCTTTAAAAATAAATGAATTAAGAGGTACGAAAGGCCGCAAAGAATACAAGATTAAAATTGGGAAAGCCAACTATACTTTTGTTGCGGTCAATGGTCTTCAGAATGCTAAAACCCTGCTGGATGAAATGGCGGCCGGCCGAAATGACATACATATGGTGGAGGTAATGGTTTGTCCCGGGGGATGCGTGAATGGCGGTGGTCAGCGGTACGGTTCTGATGAAAAGACCATGAAAACCAGGACCAAGGCGATTTATGATGCTGATGACGAAGAGATGATCAAGGTGGCACATAAAAATCCAAGCGCTGCTGAAATCTACCGTTCTTACCTTGTACCCGGCAGCATAAGCCTTGTCAATGAAAATTTAACCCGGGAAGAAAAATGAGCCAGTCGTTTCGCAGGAAATTGGTTTTCACGCTGAAAGACCGTTGCAGGGTTTGTTATACCTGTTTACGGGAATGCCCGGTTAAAGCCATCAAGATCAACAATGGCCAGGCAGAGGTGATCAACGACCGCTGTATCGGTTGCGGCAACTGCGTGAAGGTATGCAGCCAGGGGGCCAAAGTGTCACTCCGCTCGGTCGACGAGGTTTTTGCCCTGCTCGAAAGCCGGGAACAGGTGGCTTGCTGTATTGCACCCAGTTTTCCTGCCGAATTCACTGAATTTGCTGATCACCGGGTGATGGTGGGCATGTTGCGCAAACTGGGATTCAGTATTGTTACGGAAGTTGGTTTCGGCGCCGATATCGTGGCCAGGGCCTACGAGAAAAGAATGCGCTCTGACCCTTATCATGGTGACATTTCTTCGGATTGTCCAGCCGTTACGTATTTTATTCGTCATTACCATCCCTCGCTGGTTGATTCCCTTGCTCCTATCGTCTCACCAATGGTCGCAATGACCCGGATCCTCAGGAAAAAACACGGAAAGGATCTGAAAGTGGTTTTCATCGGTCCCTGTTTTGCAAAAAAAGCCGAATCAGAAGAAACAACGGAAGTGATCACCTTTATGGAACTGCGGGAAATGTTCATCCTGAAAGACATTCATCCTGAAAACAGTCATCCTTCTGATTTTGACCCACCTTTTGCAGGAAAAGGCTCAATTTTCCCCGTTTCCAGGGGATTATTCATAACAGCCAACAACCGAGAGGAAATCCCGGAAGAACGGACCGTGATAGCTGATGGCAGGGTGAACTTTAAAGAAGCGGTTAGGGAATTTGAAGACGGCTTCATCAGGCATAAATACCTGGAACTCCTTTGCTGCGAAGGATGTATCATGGGCCCGGGTACCTCACCGGGTGGTAAAAAGTATGCACGTTCAGCCATTATCGGTGATTATGTACGGAAAAAGATGCATAACCTCGACTGGGATCAGTTTGAAAATGATATAAAGGAATTTTCAGAAGTCGATATCTCCGTTACCTATGAACCCGACGACCGAAGGATGACCATTCCATCAGAAGATGAAATCCTGAAGGTCCTTAAAACGATGGGAAAAAATACCGCCGTTGATCATCTGAATTGTGGTGCCTGCGGATACGACACCTGCGTGGAACATGCCATCGCCATCACGCAGGGGCTGGCAGAAACCGAGATGTGCCTTCCTTACTCTATCGAGAAACTTCACGATTCGATAAATAATCTTAACATCTCGAACGAAAAACTGGCTTCTGCCAAAGCTGCCCTTAAACAATCGGAAAAACTGGCCCACATGGGACAACTTTCCGCGGGTATCGCTCATGAACTGAATAATCCCCTGGGGGTTATCACCATGTACAGCAACATCCTGATGGACGAAACTCCTGAAAATGATCCCGTGAGGGATGATCTGAAACTGATCGTTGAACAGGCCGACCGTTGCAAGAAAATCGTCAGCGGATTGCTCAATTTTGCCCGCAAAAACCAGGTAAACCTCACCGAGACCGACGTGGTTAAATTTACCATGCACAGCATCAATTCCATCATCAAGCCAGACAACATTCAGATCAATCTTCATCCTGATATTGATGATCCCATCGCCCGGCTTGATATCGACCAGATGATGCAGGTGCTCACGAATCTAGAGAAAAACGCCGTGGAGGCCATGCCCAATGGAGGCGTTCTCGATATCAGCGTCACCGGGGATAAAAATGATATTTGTTTTCATATCAAGGATACCGGCACAGGCATATCCAAAGAAAATATGGACAAAATCTTTACCCCTTTCTTTACCACCAAGGAAATGGGAAAAGGCACAGGGTTGGGATTACCGCTGATATACGGGATAGTGAAAATGCATAAGGGAAAGATCAGTGTCGAATCAAATGCCGATCCCGCGATGGGACCAACAGGAACCAGATTTACCATTACAGTGCCTAGAAATGAATAATTTAACACAAAAAATATGAAACCCGCTGCTACAATTCTGATCGTTGACGATGACATGGATTATCTGTTTCAGATGAAAATGAAAATTGAGAAATTTGGCTTCAGCACCATAACTGCCGACAGTCAGAAGGAGGCAGAGCTGATCATAGATAAAACCAAGCCTGACCTGGCCATCCTGGATCTTATGATGGAAAACGAGGACAGTGGCTTTATCCTGAGCTACAAGATCAAGAAGAAATATCCGGATGTGCCGGTAATCATTGCGACAGGAGTAGCTGCCGAGACCGGTTTCACTTTTGATATCAATGATGAGAATAACCGAAAATGGATCCGGGCCGACCGCTTTCTTGAAAAAGGAATCCGCTCCGATCTGCTGAAAGCCGAGATTGATACGCTGCTGGCATCAAATAAATAAAATCATTTCATTCAGGAAAATATTATTTTTGATCTGAAAATACTCCTATGGCAACCCTGAAAATTCTAGTAGTTGATGATGAACCCGGCATCCGTAGCGGTGT
>JBLNAN010000006.1:0-2742 GCA_050259355.1 Syntrophothermus sp.
AACCTTGGTATCATTCCACTGCTCCAGTATCAGATCTTTTTCTTTAGGAGTAAGCATGGGAATTTTTCCGATACTGACCGGATTCTGTGAACCGGCAACAGTTTGAAGGATTGTCAGGTAATGTCCTGCCATTCTCTCGATGGTTTCCCTGCGGAAAAGATCGGTATCATACTGGATCACGCAATTGGCCCAGGTTTTTTGATCCAGCACCGTAAGCGTGAGATCCACCAGGGCAGCATTTCTTTCTCCGGGAACCTGTTGCAAAACAAGATCTTCATACCTGATCTCTGCCTCAAACGCCGTGAGATAGTTAAATAATACCTGAAAAATGGGGCTGGAGTTGAGACTTCTGTGAATTTTCAGCTCGTCCACCAGTTTTTCAAAAGGAACAGATTTATTTTCATATGCCATCATGAATCTTGCCCTGGTACTTTCAATAAGCTCCACAAAAGAGCTTTCGTTGTTGATGTTGAACCGCATGGGCAAACTATTGATCAGAACACCCACGAGCATCTGCAATTCTTCCCTTGAACGATTGGCTACCGGCACGCCGATCACAATATCATTTTGAAGAGAATATTTTGACAGAAGTACCGCATAGGCCGACATCATCGGAACCAGCAGGCTGGTGCCATGGTGTTTGCTCAGCACGCTAAGGGCAGCTCTTAACTTTTCATCAATTCTGAAATAATATTCTGCTCCTTTAAACCGAAGCTGTTTCGGACGCGGGAAATCAAACGGCAACTGTAACTGGTCAGGAATTCCCTCCAGTTCCTTTTTCCAGTATGCTATCTGTGAGCTACACTCCGCACTTTTCAGCCATTCCGTTTCCCAAATAGCAAAATCCCTGTAATTGATCGGAATATCAGGGAGTTCAACCGGTTTTTTTATAGATTCTGCGTGATAAACATCAAATAATTCATCAAGGAAAATCCGTATGGAAACCGCATCGGAAATAATATGATGAAAATTAATCAGCAGGAGATGTTCTTCTTCAGAAATTTTAAACAGTCCCACATAAAATAACGGACCATTTTCAAGATTGAATTTTCGCTGACTGTTGGCAAAAGAGTAGTCAGCCAGTTTCTGATCCCTGACCCTCGGTTCTTCATTTTCAAGCGAAATAAACTCAATATGAAAATTCATATCTGCAAGAATCACCTGCCTTGGATTGCCGTTGTCATTCCTGAAGACAGTCCTGAACGATTCATGACGGGCCATCAGTATATAAACGGACTTTTCAAGTATCCCGGGGTCAATTTTCCCTTTTATCTTGTAATCATAAGGATCATTGTAAGCCCGGGTATCCATGTTAAGATTTTCCATGAACCAGATCCGGCTCTGGGCAGACGATAAAGGATAGTTCCCTTCTTTTATATCAGTTCGTGTTATACTCATAAATTATTGAATTAAAGTGCTTTCGTTGAGAGATTTCTGAAGTACATTAGCAAAATATTTGTCATTCGGAGGTGCGAAAGTATTGGAATGTTCACCCGGTATCACGTGGATAAATACTCCGCCCATGGCGACTTTATCCCAGCCATAGGTTTCGGGATTCACCAGGTAAAAAGTTTGTTTCTGGGCTTTGAAAAGATGCACGGTTCCGGGATAAGGCCTGATGATGTATTTCTTATCGGCTTTATGATTAGCCTTGTGTACTTTTCTTAAATATTTTGGAAGCTCGCTCTTCCTGCCCTGTGATACCAGTTCTTCTTTTGGAATGGTATAATCAAGACCTTTGATTTTTTTCTCAAGTCCATGCCATTTCCTGCTGAGCAATGCCAGTTTGTCTTCTTTTTCCTGGAATAAACTGGCGATGTTCCAGCTCGTGTAATTGATGAAATGCTGCGTTTTTTTGAAATATTTATTTGGAAACGGAAGTCCTTCGAAACATTCATCGGCGGTTGCATCAAAAACGCCAAGGAAGCTGACCGCTTTTCCCATGGCCACCAGCTGGCGGGCCATTTCGTAGGCAATTCTGCCGCCCAGTGAAAATCCAGCCATGGCATAAGGGCCTTCTTTATCGATGGTCATGATCTCTGAAATGTAATATGCCGCGATATCTTCAATGGTTTCCAGTGGTTCATCCATCCCGTTCAGTCCTTTGGCCTGCAGTCCGTAAACCGGTTGCTCAGGATCCAGGTAATTGACCACGGTGGTATACAGCAGCACGTTCAGACCCATTCCGTGCACGAGGAACAAAGGTTTCTTTGACCCTTCAGGACGAATCGGCACCAATGATCTCCATTTGATGTTTTCCGGTTTATTGTCAATCAGTTCAGATAATTTATGGATGGTACTCCGGTCGAAAAGAGTGGCAAGCGGAAGCCGGATGCCCAGTTCTTTCTCGATCTGGACCATTAACGACACGGCGATCATGGAATGTCCGCCGATCTCAAAGAAATCATCGTGAATTCCTACTTTTTTCAGGTTCAGGAGGTTGCACCATATTCGTGCTAATTTTTTTTCGGTCTGCGTGGAGGGTTCAACATATTCCACATCACTCACCAGGGCGCCTGCTTCAGGTTCAGGCAATGCCTTGCGATCCACTTTCTGGGTCTGGGTCAGCGGAAAACGCTCAATTTCAACGAAAACCGAGGGTACCATGTACTCGGGCATTTTGGATTTAAGAAAATTTTTCAGCTCCTGAATATTGATTTGTTTTCCTTTTTCAGGAACATAATACGCCACGAGCATTTTTTCACCCGATTTGTCGTTTCTGACAATCACCACGTTTTCCTT
>JBLNAN010000007.1:0-2923 GCA_050259355.1 Syntrophothermus sp.
GGACTTAAAGACGGAATGACCATTTCCACGCACCATCATTTCAGAAACGGTGATCTGGTAGCCAACCAGATCTTTGATATCGCCAAAGAAGAGGGCATCAAAGACCTGATGTGGTTTCCTTCTGCATCCTTCCCCTGTCATGAACCCATGACCCGGTACCTGGAAGACGGCACCATCAACCGGATTGAAGGAAGCATGAACGGCGCACTGGGTAAATTCACTTCCAGGGGAAAGATGAAGGGCCTGGGCGTTCTTCGCTCCCATGGCGGCCGTTACCAGGCCGTGCAGGATGGTGATGTGCACATAGACATCGCGGTGATCGCTGCGCCAACCGCGGACCCGTTTGGGAATGCCAATGGCGTTGACGGCCCTGCTGCCTGCGGACTGCTTGGCTTCGCGCTTGCCGACAGCCAATATGCTGATAAAGTTATTGTTGTAACCGATCATCTCGTTCCCTTTCCTTGCATTCCGTGGCAAATCCACGGAAATCACGTGGACCACGTGGTGGTGATGGATAAGATCGGAATTCCGGAAAAGATCGTGAGCGGTACGACAGAAATTACCAAGAGCCCTGACCGGCTTCTGCTGGCCGAGTGGACCGCCCAGTTTTGTGATGAGGCGGGTATCATTCATGATGGATTTTCATTTCAGGCCGGTGCTGGTGGTACCGCGCTGAGCATCGGAATCTATTTTGCTGAAAAATTACGGGAACGGGGCTGGAAAGCACGTTTTGCCCGCGGTGGAAGCAACAAGTACCTGGTAAACATGCTCGAGGAAGGATTGGTGGAGTATATTCTTGACGGACAGACTTTTGATCTGGACGGGGTACGTTCCATGCGGGAAAATCCCCATCATGTCAATACCAGCCCCTTCACAAGTTATAACTATCATGGAAAAGGTAATTTTGCCTCCCTGGTGGATGTTACAATTCTCGGCGCCACCGAAGTTGATGTGAATTTTAATGCCAACGTGGTGACGCATTCCGATGGATTGCTGCTGCATGGTATTGGCGGCTGGCAAAACTGTTTGTTCGCAAAATGCACCATACTCCCTGTGCCGCTGTTCCGCGACCGCATGCCGGTGATCCGCGATGAGGTTACCACCATTTGCGGGCCCGGTGAACTGATCGACGTGATCGTGACAGAAAGAGGGATTGCCATCAACCCCTTACGGACAGACCTTATTGAAAAGATGAAAAATTCTTCTCTGCCGATAAAGACCATTCAGGAATTGAAAGCAGAAGCAGAAGCCATTTGTGGTGTTCCTGACAAGCCAAAACTTACCAACGAGGTTGTCGCGGTAGTGAAATGGGTGGACGGAACCATCATCGATTCGATCTGGAAAGTGGAAGAATAGTGAATCATTAATCCTGAAGGTTGAATAATATACAACAGATCCTTCTGAAATACTGGGGGTATTCTTCTTTCCGGCCTCTGCAGGAAGAAATTATCCTGTCGGTCCTGGAGGGAAAGGATACGCTTGCCCTGCTGCCTACCGGCGGGGGCAAATCCATCACGTTCCAGGTGCCCGCCATGGCCACAGAAGGCGTTTGTCTGGTTATTTCCCCGCTGATCTCCCTGATGAAAGACCAGATCGACAATCTGAAGAAAAAAGGAATCAACGCGGCGGCAATTTATTCTGGAATGCATCAGAATGAAATCAGCCTGACGCTGAATGACGCCAGGTTCGGTCATCTGAATCTTCTCTATGTTTCTCCTGAAAGACTTACCAGCATTAAAATGCAGGATGCCCTGAGGAGAATGAAGGTGAGCCTGATCGCTGTGGATGAGGCACATTGCATATCCCAGTGGGGTTATGATTTTCGTCCCCCCTACCTTAAAATTGCCGAAATAAGGCAGTATTTGCCGGGAGTCCCCATTCTGGCGCTTACGGCAACAGCCACACCAAAGGTGGTTGAAGATATTCAGCAAAAGCTGAAATTCAAACAACCCAATGTCTTCCAGAAAAGCTTCGAAAGAAAGAATCTCACGTATTATGTTTTTCATGAAGAGGACAAAAGACGCAGGATTCTGAACATCATCAGCAAGATGAAAGGCATCGGGGTGATTTATGTGCGAAATCGTCGTGAAACCAAAGCAATAAGCGATTTTCTTGTAAAAAACAGGATTGCCTCAACCTGTTATCATGCAGGCCTGGCAGCTCCGGAGAGGGAAAAGCGGCAGAATGAATGGATGCGTGAAGAAAAGAAGGTGATGGTCGCTACCAATGCTTTCGGGATGGGGATCGACAAACCCAATGTCAGATTTGTGATTCACATTGATCTTCCGGATAGTCTTGAAGCCTATTTCCAGGAGGCAGGCCGGGCCGGCCGCGATGAAAAACCTGCTGTCGCGGTGCTGCTGTACGAGCAAAAGGATATTATCGATGTGAGGGAGAACCTGGAAAAACAATATCCTGAATTAAAACTGATCAGGAATATTTACCAGGCACTGGGGAATTACCTTTCAATACCGGTGGGGAACGGGAAAGATTTTTCGATTCCGTTCGACCTTCAGGATTTTGCCGCGCAATACAAGTTTCAGGCAGTCATAGTTTATAATGCCCTGAAATTGCTGGAGAAGGAAGGATTTCTGATGCTGAATGAAGCCATTCACCAGCCTTCCAGAATATTCATAAAAACAGATAAGTCTTCGTTGTACCAATTCCAGGTAGAGAATCCATCTCTTGATCCTTTTATAAAAACCCTCCTCCGCTCCTACGCGGGCATTTTTACCCAGTTTGTCTCCATTTCTGAGGAAGAACTTGGAAGGAGGAACAATCTTTCAGCAGAAAAAACCGCCGAACTGTTGTTTCTCCTGCAAAAACGCGGCATTCTTGATTACGATCAGCGGTCGGAATTGCCCAGGATCATTTTTACAGAAGACAGGGTTGAAGCCAGGGATCTCACGCTTTCGGCAGGAAA
>JBLNAN010000008.1:0-3466 GCA_050259355.1 Syntrophothermus sp.
AAATTTCCCGCCATTGCCTTTATCCGGTCCGAGTGGCCCGATATCAGAAACGAAGCGGAACCAGAAGTCATCGATCACACCCAGCACACCAGCTGGAATATCAAGGACCAGCGGCCCGTCATGCGTGTCGAGCCAGGTGACGTTGTAAATGGTTTCCGAGTTTGCCGTGAGAAACAGGCTGCGGGCATCCACCAGTGACTCAGAAATAAGCACGGTCTGGTTATCCGGTCCAAAGGTTCGCATTCCTGTCCGGAAGGCACAAGCCGATGCTGCCGGTATGCACGTGAGGAACACCTGCATCCCGCGCTGGAAGTCAAGATTGTCATATACTTTCTGAACGGTGGCCTCGTCGGGGAAGCCATCGAAAAATTTCAGTGTTCCCATGGATGTCTCAACAACGTCCGGGGTGGTGATAGAAGCAGGGATGTCTGCAGCCATCAAAGGCTTCATCCGCTGCGTATCAAAATTTAGAACTGTGTTCTTTGTTTCCATATGTATATCTCCTTTTTAAAGCCTGTAACCACAGGCTAATATTAAATATAATGAAAAAATAATTTAAATCCATTAATTATTTTATGGAAACGGGTGATATCACAAAGATCATTCGTCAGGCAGATGTTCTTCAAATTTTCTTATTAATCGAAAGGGCCGGCATCGAGAATAATGCTGCCGAACAAGAGAAAACCAAAAGTAGCCAACAGGCATGCCACGATAAAGGAGAGGTCAGACCAGAACCGGTATTTTTTACCGGGTCTTAAACTTTTAATATAAAGGAAGTGCTGAGTGGCGGCGATGATGAGCGAAAAGTTTCCAAGACCGATAAGTGTAAGACCCACGTTACGCGGTTCGTGTGCATGAATAAAACTGGCATTGTTTTGCGTGAGAAAGAGCTGCATGAACTTGTAAATGGTAAAACCGAAACTGATCATGGCGAGAGAGGTACGTACCCATGCCATCAGGGTGCGGTCGGCAGCAAGAATGTTGCGTTCAACCGCCAGATCATTTGCATCAGGCTGTTTATCATTCATGTTTTATCACTGTTGAGGTTACAGAAGGGTCAGGTAAATATAAAACAAAACGAACACAAAATCAAGATGTTTGCATACCTCCATTGACAAAATACTTGCAAATATTCGCGATTATATTCAATTTTTGCTAATTTTACAGCTATCGCAAAAATCTGACAAGTTATGTCCCGCAAGTTACTGTTTACTGCTGTTTTTATCTGTTTTCCTCTCCTGGCACAACTTCAAAACTTCCCGCCACTTCAAGTTACGATAAACGATTCGTCTGCCACCCGCGGATATTATTTCTTTAGTCCGTACACCAGTGCAATGACCAATCCGTATGACCCTTCGCACCAGATACTGGATCAGTTTGGGCGATTGGTTTTTTATCAGCTGCTGCCCCCGGTAAATTTAAACCCGACAATTGATTTTAAACTCCAGCCCGACGGCCGGATCAGTTACTTCGACACCCACACCTATACATGGATCTTCATGGACAGTACCTTCACCATTGTGGATTCGCTTCAGGGAGCGGGGTTCCAGGGAGATCTGCACGATATACAGATTCTTTCCAATGGACATTACCTGCTCCTTGCCAAGGAGAGCCGTATGATGGACCTTTCCGCCTACCACTGGTTCGGTTTTACCCATAACCAGCCGGGATCTGCGAATGCGCAGGTAACGGGAGTGGTTATTCAGGAACTGGACCAGAACAAACAGCTGATCTGGGAATGGAAATCTTTTGATCACTTCGCTTTCGCGGATGTTGACGAGCGCTGGCTTTTCAGTCCAAGCAAGGTGGATTGGACCCACGCGAATGCCGTTGAGCCTGATAAAGATGGAAACATCCTTCTTTCCTGCCGTCATCTGAATGAAATCACCAAGATTGACCGTACGACAGGCAATATCATCTGGCGGCTTGGCGGGAAGCAGAACCAGTTTACTTTCACCAACGATCCTGTCCGCTTTACCGGTCAGCATGATATCCGCAGAGTCAATGATTCCTGTATCACCCTCTTTGATAATGGTCAGCTTACCACCCCGGCGGTGGCCAGGGCACTTGAATATTCACTGAACGAAACGACCCGCGTGGCAACCCTGGTTTGGGAATATATCGAGGACAGCAGCATGTACAGCGCGGCAATGGGCAATCAGCAGATAAATGAATTTGGGAATCATATTATTGATTATGGATCATGGCCGCAGGAAAATCCGTTCATGACGGTGGTTAAACCCGATAAATCCAAGATCATTGAATTCACGATGCCGGTTAAAGTTTTCAGTTATCGATCCTTCAACTATCCAACGCTGCCCTGGCAGTTAAAACGGCCGCAGGTGGAATGTCAGAAAACCGGAAATGACTATTACCTGGTGGCTGAGCCGGGTCATGCCAGTTACAGGTGGTCGACGGGAGAAACCACTGCTTCCGTGAAAATCACTGCCCCCGGAGAATATTATGTGTGGGTACCCTATGGCGTGGGTTATTTGTGTTCTGAAAGGATCATGGTGACCGACCTCTCTCACCCTTGTATCGTTGCAGGTGTTTCCTCGCCTGTTGAAGGAATCTTATTGGATTTCCGGCCTAATCCGGCAGAAGATCATCTGAATATCCGGTTCGTTTTGCAAGAGAAAGAGCATGTAACCCTCACGTTGCAAAACAATTTCGGTATCACCGTGATGAAGCCGGCCGACAAACAATATCCTGCCGGGAATAATGAACTAACCATTGATGTTTCCTCGCTGGCCAGCGGCGCTTATTTGCTGACCATGAGAACTGATACCGGGATCATCACGAAAAAGATAATCATCAGATAACCAGGTATTGGATTCTACTGATTTTTTACACACCTGACGCTGAAGCCGTTCGACCACATGGCTCCGCCCGACCGTGTCACTTCAACCGAGTTGTAGAGAAGATCAAGATTCCAGCTGCAATTGTATCCTGCACCCCCGTTTTGGGTTGATGACCACAATGCCCCACGTTCATTGATCTGACCTATTCCGGCTGTATAGTCCCGGAAGCCACCCGGCAACATGGTAAATCCTGCTTCATCCGTAGCCCCGGTATTGGGCGATGTCCAATGACCTGTACCGGTCTCCTTCATCTTTCCCCCGGCTATGCTGTTTCCCCCGAGCCAGGTCGTCAGGATTGTCTGTTCCTCATCTGTTGGCAGATGCCAGCCCGACGGACAAATACCCTGTACGCCAGGATTTGTTGAATATTGCATCATTTCACGCCACTGATACAGTCCTCCATACACATCGCAATTGGATTCAAGATTCGCATAGCAGTACTTTTCAATTGTTGAATTGTTCGACTGTCCCTGGGAATAATCTATCCTTATGCCTGTATTAAGATTCTCTGCCATCCAGCATTGAGTTCCTATCTGAACGGTATTGTACGATTTCCCGTCCCGCTCATCCAGCAGGGGAGTGCCACAGGTCGGCGTGATCACTCC
>JBLNAN010000009.1:0-3327 GCA_050259355.1 Syntrophothermus sp.
AGTGAATTAACCTTAGTATTAACCCGGTTGGCGAAAGCCGCCACAAAGAACAATTAAATGAGTGATGAATTAAATCTTGACAACCAGTTGGAAAACAACGAGGAAGTAAATCAGGAGGCCAATGACATGGTTGTTGAGGATATTAAAAACCTGCAGGAAGAGCAGGAAGAAAAAGTTTTAACGGTAAAAGAAACCGTTATAACCCCGTCTGCTGCAGCACCGAAACCTGGTCAGCCTGCTGATTTTGATTGGGATTCCATCGGAAAGAAATTCGAACTTTACGATGTAAACGAGAAGAAACGTCTCGAAGAAGAGTATGATCGTACCCTCAGCTCCATCACCGAACACGAAGTGATCGATGGTACCATCGTTGCCATGAACAACCGCGAAGTTGTCATTAACATCGGGTTCAAATCTGATGGCGTTCTCCCGCTCAACGAGTTCCGTTACAATCCCGACCTGAAGGTTGGCGATACAGTTGAAGTTTATGTTGAGAACCAGGAAGATCCCAACGGGCAGCTTATTCTTTCCCACAAAAAAGCCCGTATCCTGAAATCATGGGAACGTATCAATGCTGCATACGAAAATCAGGAAATCATCAAAGGTTATGTGAAATCACGCACCAAAGGCGGTCTTATCGTTGACATCTTTGGTATCGAAGCCTTCCTCCCCGGTTCACAGATCGACGTGAAACCCATCCGTGATTATGACGTCTTTGTTGATAAAGTCATGGAATTCAAGGTGGTTAAGATCAATCATGAATACAAGAACGTGGTTGTTTCCCACAAGGCGCTTATCGAGGATGAGCTGGAAGCCCAGAAGGCAGAAATCATCAAGAAACTCGAAAAGGGACAGATTCTTGAAGGTACCGTTAAAAACATTACCTCTTATGGTGTATTTATCGACCTTGGCGGTGTTGACGGACTTATCCACATCACTGACCTCAGCTGGGGACGTATTACCCATCCGGAAGAGATTGTTAAGCTGGATCAGAAAATCAAGGTCGTTATTCTTGATTTCGATGAAAACAAGAAGAGAATCGCTCTCGGTCTGAAGCAACTCATGCCGCACCCGTGGGATTCACTGGATCAGAACCTCAAAGTTGGCGATAAAGTAAATGGTAAAGTGGTAGTCATCGCTGATTATGGCGCATTTGTGGAGATTGCTCCTGGTGTTGAAGGTTTGATTCACGTTTCCGAAATGTCATGGTCACAGCACCTGCGTACCGCCCAGGATTTCCTGAAGGTAGGACAGGAGGTTGAAACCGTTATCCTGACCCTCGACCGTGAAGAACGCAAAATGTCCATGGGCATCAAGCAACTTATTCCGGATCCCTGGTCAAACATCAAGGAAAAATATCCGCTCAAATCAAAACATACTGCTACTGTACGTAACTTCACCAACTTCGGCATCTTTGTCGAACTGGAAGAGGGTGTTGACGGCCTGATCCATATCTCTGACCTTTCCTGGTCAAAGAAGATCAAGCATCCTGCAGAATTTACCAAGATTGGTGAAAAGATCGAGGTGATGGTGCTGGATATCGATGTTGATAACCGCAGGCTCAGTTTGGGTCACAAACAGCTCGAGGAGAATCCCTGGGATGTATTTGAATCTGTATTCTATGTTGGCTCCGTACACACCGGAACCATCGTCAGCATCAATGATAAGGGCGCTATCGTAGCCCTTCCGTATGGTGTTGAAGGTTTTGCCCCGCTGCGTCACCTTGCAAAGGAAGATGGCACCCAGGCAAAAGAAGAGGAACAGATGGAATTCAAGGTGATCGAGTTTTCGAAAGAAAACAAGAAGATTATCCTTTCACATTCCAAGATGAACCAGGATGCAGCCGGACGTGCTGCTGGTGCTGAAGATGCCAAGAAAAAGGGTGGTAAGGATACAACCAAGAAAGCTGTTAAAAAGCTGAAGGATAACCTTGAGAAAACAACCCTTGGTGATATCGATGCACTCGCCAACCTCCGTTCAGAAATGACCAGGGCTGAAGAAAAAGCCAGAAAAGGCGGCGAAGAACCCGAAGCTCCCGAAACAGAAGAAGCTGCTGAATAAGCTGCTTTTCTAAAATACTTTAAAAAGACCTCTGATGAAGGGGTCTTTTTTTTATAAAAGTTTTTAATTTTATAACAAAATTCAAAATTACAAATCATGAAGTTCATTTTAATAGTATGCCTGTGTGTTGTTTTATCTACAATGGTGCGTGCCCAGGGATTATGGGACATGTCTCCTCATTACATGGATTTCCCATGTGGATATCTCGATGCAGTGGATGAAAATGTGGTATGGGGGCTCGAACGTTTGACTACTAATGAAATTCATAAGGCTTTCACTAGGACAACCGACGGTGGACTGACCTGGACCGGAAATCTTTTCCCCTCATGGATGAACAATGATTTAGTTGCCGGAATGATTTCCGCCGTTGATGCATCCAATGCCTGGGTTACTATGTACTATTATGATGGAGTTTCGGGAGGTGACTGTGGGATCTATCATACATCCAACGGTGGTACCACCTGGGAACAACAGTCAAGTGCTGCCTTTGTAAATGCCTTTTCTTTTCCCAATTGTGTTCATTTTTTTAATTTAAATGAAGGTTGGTGCATGGGTGATCCGGGCGATGTCAATTATGATTTTGAAATGTACACAACCAATAACGGAGGAGCAACCTGGCAGCTGGTTTCCAATCTGAACATTCCCAATTCACTCAGCAGTGAAATGGGAATTACCGGATACTGTTCTTTTTCAGGTGACACGGTCTGGTTTGGAACTACCATGGGAAGAATTTTCAGGAGCCCTGATAAAGGTCATACCTGGACCGTTTCAGCCGTAACAGGATGGGAATATTTTGATGCCATGCCGACTTTTTGTGACCATCTTCATGGAATGGTACAGAAGATCGGAACATTATCAGACGGAGATCTTGCTATAACTTCCGATGGAGGCTCGACATGGACAAAAATAAATTCAAATCATCCTTCATCAACCCTTATGATGAGCAGTTTGTGTTTTGTGCCAGGCACAATTAGCACCTATATCGGCACATCCATTTATGGAACAATCATGAAGACGGTTGATGGCGGCTACAACTGGACACAGATAGATGGACCATATGGATACAGCACCGACTGGATAAATACTTCTACTGGCTTTGCTGGAGGATATCAGAATAATTATCGTTACAACGGCGACATAACAGGAAAACATGATTTATGTGGCTCCAGCTTGACAGTTTCGCCAAATCCATTTACCAATAATCTTTCAATATCCTCTTATGAAAGGATTGATGACCTGAGTATTCTGGATCTGACTGGAAAACCG
>JBLNAN010000010.1:0-6504 GCA_050259355.1 Syntrophothermus sp.
AAAGTTCAATTCAGATCCTACAGCAAAAAAGATATTTTTCTTGTTTATGTTAAGGATAAGGATGAATACCGGGTGCTGACCACCATCAACGGGAAAATGGCAGAGCTTACCAGCCTGTTCGTCGCCTCCGTGACCAATTCTCTTGGTATTCCTTCATCCGTAAAATACATTGATATAAAAGGCATTGATCCGGCTACCGGCAAGAACGTGGTGGAAAGGATCATTCCATGATCCGCATGCAAATAAAAAACAAAATAGTACCCAAAGGATACCTGGCATTCAGCATAGCCTCCCTCCTGTACCTGCTGATGATGCATTTTCTCACCGGTTTGCGTCCGGAACATTTCCTGATCATCCTGATGATGAACCTGATGTTTTATCTATCGCCCGGTACCCGAAAATTCATCCTGGGCTTTGCATTGTTTGCTGTTTTCGGAATGTTGTATGATGTGATGCGGGCATTTCCCAATTATGATTTCGGTCCGGTGGATATTTCAGGACTTTATCATTTTGAAAAGCGATTTTTCGGGATAGAATACCATGGAGAACGGCTGACGCCGAACGAATACCTCAATGCAGTGCATACCACTGCGTGGGATCTCGTAAGTGGCTTTTTTTATCTGAACTGGGTACCGGTTCCCCTCGCGTTTGCCGTGTATCTGTATTTTACAAACCGGAAGCTTTTCCTTCATTTCGGGCTGACATTCCTGTTTGTCAACCTGATTGGTTTCAGCCTCTATTACGTTCATCCGGCAGCACCGCCCTGGTATGTCAGCCAGTTTGGGTTTGACCTCCACCTGGGAACACCCGGCAACACGGCTCACCTTTCCCGTTTCGACGATCTCATCGGAATACCGGTATTTGCTTCCATCTATTCTAAAAATGCAAATGTTTTTGCCGCATTACCCTCCCTTCATTGCGCCTATCCGGTCATCGTTCTCTTTTACGCCTACAGGTCCCCGTCGCGCTGGCTGTCCTGGCCCGCCATCATCTTCATGCTCGGGATCTGGTTCGCTGCTGTTTATTCCGGACATCATTATCTTACCGACGTGATCCTGGGCGTTCTCTGTGCTGTCTCCGGTATTTTTCTCTATCAATTCCTGCTTGTCAGAAACCACTCCTACCAGCGATTCGTTGAAAATTACGCAACCCTTATCACCCGAAATTCCCCAAAGACCCCAATCAAGAATCCAAATCAAAAATCTGAATCAAGAATCAAGAATCAAGAATCAAGAATCAAGAATCAAGAATCAAAAATCAAAAATCCGAATCAAGAATCAAGAATCAAGAATCATAACTCCTAAATCATACCTCATAAATCAGATCCTCGTAACCTTTTCATAATTATTCCAGTATAAGCTTTTTGAATGGTTGACTTTTTGCTGCCTTTTCCCCGGATTATATAATTAATTATGAAAAATACTGTCAATATTTTACTCATCATGCTGCTGGCAGGTCCGTGTATTACAGCTCAGGAAGTAAAGGTTGTGGCAGTGAATGATATTACATCGCACAACACGGGTGTTCCCGCCCCGGTTCCTCCCGGACTGCAATTGGGCCAGTTGATGGGACAAATGGCCGAAAACCTGAAAGATGAAGCTTTTACTGGTTTTTTTCGCGGGGTTAAAAAAGATTTCACGGTAGCGGTTACCACCACCAGTGATCCTGGTGGTCTGGCCAGTGCCTTACAAAAACTTGAAGATGGTTTGACGCCTCTGGCGATGGATCCGGGATGGGGAGCGGTTAAATTTAAATGGAGAGAGGATGCCGCCACGGCCAGATCCATAGAAACCATTGCTGATCTTCTGCGCAAGCTTCAATTGCACATCACACCTTCCTTCTTTAAAAATGAATGGCAGACCGTGAAACCCGGATGGCAGGCGTCTTTCAAGGGACTGATGAATGAGTAATCGTACAACTGAGACTATCTGACCCTTATCCCCGCGATTTCTCCCGGCTCGGTTTCGGTACCATCCGTATAGAGCGCCCTGATAAAATAGCTGTTTAAAATATCTCCGCCCCTTCGGGGAAAGGCATCCGTCAGAGAAAATTCCTCTGCCCCGGCTTTTCCCACCAGGACCGGTTCCGATGATTCTGTAAAACGGTAAACACTGTAACCAACCAGATCAGGATCCTGAATATTTGCCCAGCGGATAAAAACCTTCCCCCCGTCATTGATCAGCGATAATCCTTCTACCGGTAAACGGTCTGTTCCCGGCACTTCAATTTCAAGAATATTGCTCCTTCCGCTTTCTATTCCAAGGATATCAACCGAGGCAACTGCATATTCAACCTTTTTCCCTTTAACTGTCAGGGAATCCATGAAGTTATTCGAAAGCTTTGGCAAGGAATGCGCCGTCACCTTTTTGAAATCTTTTTCCCCTTCTGTCCTGCGATAAATGTTATATCCTTCAACCCGGCCATCCATTTCCAGCATGTTGTTCCAGAACAGGGTAATCATTTGTCCGTCGAGGCGGTATTTTAATCCCCCGGGAACCGCGATATTACCGTCCGATGGAACCATTATGGAAACCGTATCAGAAGTTTCGCTGATTCCTGTCCCCTCCCCGAGGGCACGAAGGGCATAACAATAGGCATTGCCTTTTACCACCGTGGTATCAAGGAAGCCAATGCTGTCGGTAACCGGGATGAAATCACTCAGTTGACGCAATTCTCCCCGGTAACCTTCTCCCCTGTAAAGGATATACCCTTTTACCATCCCGCCGGGGTATTTCCAGAAAACCAGGTTACCTTTCTTTCCGGCGGAAACATACGGCATGGCCGGCTTTGCGGGAGCATTTGAAACCGTCACCATCTCAAATATCCTCACGCTGGGCAGTCCGTAGCCATAGCGGTTGGCAACGATGGCAAAATACCAGTAATTTTCATTTGCATAAGGAACCACATCGGTATAAGCGGTATCCGTGGCCGGCAGGGTGGCAAGATGGAGATATTTGCCGTCTTTCGAGGCGCCCCTGAACAACAGGATGCCCCGCAATTCACCGCCTTCCGGTTTCGGCCACGACAACCGGATGGCATGTTGCTCAGGAAGGGGTCTGCTCCTGAACATCCTGATCATTGGAGCAGCATACACCGAATAAGCCCTGGCCTGGAGGGTGTCGGAAACGGGAAAAGAATTTCCCAACCAGTCAAACACATGGATAAAGTACTTGTATGCCGCCATTGGCGTAACCGTGGTATCGGTCACCAGTATCCGGACGCTGTCGCCCCTGTTATTAAATCCACCTTCAAAACGAATCTCGCTGAAGGCCTTTTCCCCTTCCTGCATCCTGAAAACCCTGATCAGACCGGGAATCTTTTTGGGAGTATATCCCCATGTCAGGCGGATCATTCTGTCGTCTTCATCAGATTTTATCTTCCGGGGTACCGGAAAATAATTCTCAGAACCAAAAGTGACGGCGGAAGTACTTTGTTGTATCACCGGCCGGTCGCTGGCATCCGACATGGCAATCCGGTAATTGTACCGCTGGCCCCTGCTTACCTCTTTATCCAGGAAAGCCACACCGGCAGCGATCATCCCGGCAGGATTCATCAGGAATACCGGCATCGGGTCTGGCTTGTTCAGGTTATCCCACCATGCTGAAATAATTTTGTCATCAGGAACGGGAAACACGGGAAAATCGACCGAAGCTTTTTTCACGCCGGCAGACATTTCACCCAAATCGCGGGGTACGGTGAGGGCAGAGATTTTTATAAAGGGTCCACCGTTTTCGGATCTTTCAATATCCACCGTGGCCGCCTTGTGCCACGCGGTATCGAACACCAGGAAGATTCCACCGGGTGCATTGAAGGCAGCCGGATATTGTCCCATAACACTTGTCACCACGCCGGTTATGATCACCAAAAGCAGAAAGATATGTTTTTTCATACAGTTAATTTTATTCAAGTGTGACAGTGAACGACGATTGTGAAGGCTGGTTTTCATAGATCAGATCGAAAATCAGCTTTTTAGAGTAGGACATACTCAGGCAGGGACTGCAGAAAGGACCGAGGCAAACACCGCTTTCAATACCCATCTCGGTAAAATTCTGCCCGTGCAGCTTGAGTTTTCCCGTGGAGAAGTTGATAAAGCCGTCGGGAATGCCTATACCCACGTGAACGCTACCGTTGATATACGGACAAATGGCTCCCATGTATCCGCCCAGGTATGCAGTGGCATTGCCGTAGGCCATCAGCCCGAAATCCAGCGTGGTGGCTCCGGGAAGAAAGTTCATCCCGAACCTGGAATCGAAACCACAATCCACATTCACTTTGTAACCAACCCAGTAACCCCCGAGA
The DNA here is from genome assembly GCA_050259355.1 of Syntrophothermus sp. Lineage (GTDB taxonomy): Bacteria > Bacteroidota > Bacteroidia > Bacteroidales > FEN-979 > FEN-979. Next base: position 4,300 of record JBLNAN010000010.1, read on the forward strand.
CTGAAACCTGCTTCAGAAGAAATGGGGGGAAAAAGACTCTTATAGGCAGTAAAGAAAAATCCCTTCAATTCCGGATCCATGTTGGATGGCCACAGCTTATTTTTGGCGTTGAGCAGAACCGTGCTTTTTAAAGTAGCGGGGACCTGTGAATGACTACCAAAAGCAAGACCGGCGGTTATCTGCCCGATCATGGGCTGAGAAGAAATCATATTGACAGAAGCGCACAGGTACCAGCCTTTGGAACCGAATTCCATCTCTGCCGCGCCGCTTACCGTGAAGCCAAGCATTGGCAGTTCGTTCATCACCAGGCTCCCGTTCAGTATATTTTTCTCCAGGTCATAGCTCATCTTCAGGTTTCCCAGCGGCGTTTCAATATTGTCGGCCTTGATGGAATTCCCATCGGAAGAAATGGAGCCTTTTACGAAAAATTTCTCGGTTTCCTTGGGTTCACCGGTATTCTTGGTATTGGCCATGATGCCCTTGAACCAGAAGAAATCCCAGTCGCTTGAATTGGTCAGCATGCTTCCCTTTACATTCTTCAGCATCACGGCATCCGGACCAGGTGTGCTGGACAACAGGAGCATCTGCGTTTCAGGATACACCATTACGTAGCCCGTGCTGGTGTTCCGGGTAAGACGGGCGTCAAGGGTCTTTGAAAAGCCCTTGTCGGTGAAGGTGAGTTTCCCCTTGCATTCAAAATATCCGGGGAATAAAGTATCTGCATGCTCGACCTGGTTGGCCTTGAAAAACACATTTCCCGGACCGGTAAATTCCAGGGGCAGAGGATCCATGTTCAGCTTCAGGATATTCTTTTCAAGAAAGAAATTCAGATTCGCCCGGTTATAATTGGGTATCCGCGGAAGCCGGATATCATATATTCCGGTAAGCGTGAAGAAGGTTTCATGACTGGTGATCTGGTTTACTTTCAGATGAAAAACATCGTGGAACAGGAGTTCCGGAGAATTTTCGACTCCTGCATACAACTGCTCATCATTGTCAAGTACCTGGATAGACCCGATGTCCAGTTGCGTCCCCGCTTTCATCCCCGGCAGATTCTTCAGGTTTGCCACCGGCAGATTCACATTGTTGCTGATGATCTTGACTACATAATGCGGTTTTCCCATCTCACCCACCTTCGGATCATAATAGAAAAGACATTCTGCATCGGGTTTTATGCTGATGGGCGCAACATTTCCAATTTTCAGTCCTGAAATAATAAAATCATTCAACTGGATATCATTTGCCGTAAGTTTCATCTGCTTAACAGGGATATAGGCAAAACCCGTCCTCAGCATGGCATTGCTTCCCTTGAACCCGTTCTGGCCATTGGTCCAGGTGAATTTATCCGCCGAGATCTTCCACTTTTCACCCAGTTTGAGCACCGTGGCCTGACTGATCTCGACCGGACGAACCAAAGAGGTGGTCATGCTGATCCTGTTCGCATCCAGCGTACATTCAAGATTTCCCTGCAATTTTGATGTCAGTGTGGCATTCAGCACGAGAGAATCTCCCTTCAGCAGTGATCCTGCACGATGTCCGATGGAAGAAAATCCAAGGAATTTGAACTTCATGTCTCCTCCCGACGAACTGCACAGGGCAAACTCCGAAACCGGCGGATTGACTCCCTTTCCGGTCAGCGTGATGATATTGGGAGAGGATGCTGTTTTGTCATACAGATAAAAGGATTGTCCCTCGGTATAATCCAGCAGCGCGGAAGTCATCTGAAAACTGCCTTTTTCAATATAGGTTCTGCCCCTGATGAAGCCGTTCCCGTCCTTTCCGGGATAGATCTTCAGCGGGTTATTTTTTTGAAATCCCGTGGAAAATTCAGATATCTGCTTCAGCCGGTAGCCGTAGTGATAGCGCAACAGGATCTGAAAATTGTCGGTGGAAACCGATCCTGCAACCGGTTCGGCATACGGAATTCCCTGTGGATTGAGTTTTGAGGATCTGGTAATCTTCAGGTTTGTAAAAGCCAGCCGGGTTCCGTAGGTAGCCATGATGAAATGAGCATTGTTAAGCAGGACTACCTTTCCGGTGATGATGGCGGTATGATCCGGTTGTTTCTGATAAGAGGTGACCTCCATCGGGAAACCCAGGATCTGGCTCAGATCGATATCGGTGATTTTCTGAATCACCAGGTCGAGCGAAGGATTCTGAACCGTAAGATCTGCCTCCTTGCTTTCGCCCGCGTAAGAAATCAGT
>JBLNAN010000011.1:0-7791 GCA_050259355.1 Syntrophothermus sp.
TCCTGTTGCTTGTGCTGATGTCGGCCGCCTATCTTTGGCAGCACTTTTACGGGGAAAAATGGGTAAAGCAATATGCTGAAAATCTTATTGCCCGTGAAAGCGACAGCCTGTATTCCCTTAAAATCGGCGATCTTTCGATCAATCTTATCGCGGGAAGAGTGACAATAACGGATGCAGAGCTGATCCCTGACACGAACGTGTATAAAAGGCTGAAAGCAAAAGGTCATGTTCCGCCTTTTCTTGTTCATGCAAAATTTACTTCGCTGAAGATCCGGGGATTTGAGACGGCCAGGGCGATTCGTGAAAAAGAGGTTTCGGTTTCCAGGATCCTGATTGAAAATCCCGAGGTGTATCTGGTAAGGATGAGCCTGCCCGACACGATCATCAAGGATACCACTGCTATCAAGAGGAGTCTGTCACTGGCTATTCCGAAAGGACTGAATTCGGTGCAGCTGAAGATGCTGAAGATCACACAGGGGAAATTCGATTATACCGACCGGACGATATCGCCGGTAAGACATTTCCAGGTACCTGAACTGGATGTGGAAGTGACCAATTTCATGCAGGATAAAGGCAAGGACTATTCTGACAAAATTTTTAATTCGGATGATATCAGTGTGACTTTCAAAGGACTGGCAATGAATACACCCGACAGCAATTACCGGCTTTCGCTGGCAGCCATCTCCATTTCCACAAAAAGCCAGGCCATCAGCATTGATTCATTCAGGCTGACCCCGCTGGTTTCCAGAGCCGTTTATTTTAAAAAAGTTGGATACCAGACCGATCAGTTCAATGTACTGATCGGCAGGATTAATCTGGCAAATATATATTACCCGGGTATCCTTCTGAACAACTATTTCCATTCCAGTCACGTCCTTGTTGAGGGCATGAACATACAGGTTTATCGTGACAAGCGGGTGCCAAGACGTCCCAATTTCAAGCCTAAAATGCCGCAGGCCGCGATCCGTAGTCTGAAAGCCCGGATAATCGTCGATTCTATCACGCTGGTAAAAGGTTATGCCCAGTATGAGGAGCAGGTGGGTGACGAGCCGGGAAAGATCTTTTTTGACCAGATTTCCGGGAAGATCACCAATTTTACTTCTGATTCGACCCTCTGGAGGACAAGGATCATGGAAATTGACGGGAAGGCAATGCTGATGGGAAAGGGATTGCTCAAGGCACATGTGTATATGCCGATATACCCGAAAAACAATGCTTTTGTTTTTTCGGGGACGGTAAACCCGTTTGATCTCACGGCGGTAAATCCCATGCTGACAAAACTGGCACCGGCAAAGATCATCGCGGGCAGATGTGATCAGATCACCATCAACCCTGTAAAGGCCAATGATGACTTTTCTCAGGGAACCATGGAATTTCTCTATAGTGATCTGAATGTGGAAATGGAGAAGAAAGATGAAAAAACCTGGACCAGCATCAAAACCGGAGCGCTGAATATTGCCGCTAATACATTCGTGGTGAATTCCAATCCAAAGAATGGAAACCTTAAAACGGGCATTATCTATTTCAATCGCGACAAATCCAAAGGAATCATTAATTTTTTGTGGAAGAGTGTCTTCTCGGGAATCAAATCAACCGTAGGAATAAATACCAAAGATCAGAAGGAAATCAAAAAAGAAAGGAAACAGGAGCGCAGGGAAGAGAAAAAGCAGGAAAAAAAGAACAAAAAAAATACTTAATTTCGCCTCCTGAGTACCTTCATGTCGCCCAAGCCGGAAAAATATCAGCGCCGAAAGGCAAGAGCCTCCTATGTAACCTCCACGATAAGCATCACGCTGGTGCTGTTCATGCTGGGCGTGCTTGGACTGCTGGTTCTGCAGGCCAAGAAGCTTTCCGATTATGCAAAAGAGAACATCGGATTTTCCATCATGATCAAAAATGATGTGAAAGAAGACAGTATCCGCGATTTTTTGAGGAAAGTGAACAGTCAGCCGTTTGTCAAATCAACCCGTTATGTCACCCGGGAACAGGCGGCACAACTATTGAAAAAGGAGCTTGGCGAGGATTTTATCGGTTTTCTTGGATATAACCCGCTCACACCGGTCATCGATTTGCATCTGAAATCAGAATATGCCGACATGGCCAATGTAGCCAGTATTGAAAGAACCATGATGGCTGATCCGCGGGTGAAAGAAGTTTTTTATCAGAAATCGCTGGTTGAGCTGGTCAATCATAACATCCGGACCATCAGTTTTATCATTCTCGGTATCTGCGCCGTTTTGATGATCATCTCCATCGCGTTGATCAATAACACCATTCATCTTTCGGTATATTCCCATCGTTTCAGCATCCGGACCATGCAACTGGTGGGTGCCACGAGAGGTTTTATCCGCCGACCGTTTGTCAGGCGCGGAATCCTGAGCGGGATGCTCGCGGGGATCATCGCGGCCGGCATGCTTACAGGTATCGTTGCGCTGGCCCTGGAGGAAATACCTGAATTGTTTGATATCATCGACCCGGTGCTCTATGGCGGCCTCGGTGTCACTATCATTTTGTTCGGAATTTTCATTTCCTGGTTTTCCACTTCCCTTGCCGTTCGTAAATACCTGAAGATGAAGGAGGATGATTTGTACCATTAAGGGGTGATTACGAATTACGAATTACGAATTACGAAATCGAATCATGAATCATGAATCATGAATCGAGAATCGAGAATCGAGAATCGGGAATCAGAAAATCGAATCATGAATCGAGAATCAGAAATCGGGAATCGGGAATCAGAAATCGAATCATGAATCGAGAATCGAGAATCGGGAATCGGGAATCAGAAATCGAATCATGAATCGAGAATCGGGAATCAGAAATCGAATCATGAATCGAGAATCGAGAATCGAGAATCAGAAATCGAATCATGAATCCCATATCATAAATCCTATATCATAAATCATAAATCATTACCTTTGTCCGCCTTATCCTTTATGCAATGGAAAAGAATATTAAAAAGACCCCGGAAAAGAAACCCATGGTAAAAGAGGTTACTGTAGTAAAAACCGGTGAATTTGCTTTTGGGAAAAACAATTACCGCCTGGTACTGATCGGACTTGGCTTCATCGCGCTGGGTTTTATCCTCATGATCGGGGGCGGGTCAAAAGATCCCAAAGTGTTTAATCCTGCCATTTTCGACTTCCAGAGGATTACCCTGGCACCGGTACTGGTTCTTATTGGATACATCATCGAGCTCTTCGCCATCATGATAAAGCCGAAAGAGTAGGAAATGACTGTTTTTCAAGCCATCCTGATTGCCATAGTCGAGGGTATTACCGAATTTTTGCCAGTTTCTTCCACGGGACACATGGCGCTTGTTTCTGCCCTGATGAACATCGAGGAAAATGCTTTCACCAAGCTTTTTATTGAAAACATCCAGTTCGGGGCCATCCTTTCGGTTCTGGTCATTTACTGGCGTAAATTTCTGGATTTTAAATCATTCAACTTTTATATCAAGCTGCTGATCGCGTTTATCCCGGCGGCGGTAGTCGGGCTTTCGTTAAAACATTACATTGATGACATACTGGAGAGTCCGGTTTTCATTTCTGCCATTTTATTCCTTGGCGGGATTATCCTGATCTTTGTTGACAAATGGTTTCGTAATCCTGAGGTTTCCCGCGAGGAGGAAATCACCTATAAAAAATCATTCATCATTGGTCTTTTCCAGATCCTATCCGTGATATTTCCGGGATTGAGCAGAAGTGCCGCGACCATCATTGGCGGGATGCACCAGAAACTCACGCGCCAGGTAGCCGCAGAATTTTCATTTTTTCTGGCAGTACCAACGCTGGCAGGTGCCTTCGTGATCAGTTTGTATGACGCCTGGAAAAACAATCCCGGGGTACTGACTTGTCCCAACATCAACCTCCTCGTCCTCGGCAACGTGATTGCTTTCATCGTGGCCATCATCGCGATCAAGGCATTTATTGCATTCCTTTCCCGTCACGGCTTCAGGCTTTTCGGCTATTATCGTATCGTTGCGGGAATATTCCTGTTGATCTTCTTTCTATTTGTGAAATGATCCCGAATTTCGAACAGGGCGAAATCCTGCTGGTTGACAAGCCGTATCAATGGACTTCCTTTGATGTGGTGAACCTTGCCAGAAACTACATCCGTAAACAGCTGGGCCTTAAAAAGCTCAAGATCGGCCATGCCGGTACACTCGACCCTTTGGCCAGCGGACTCCTTATTCTCTGCACCGGCAGGTTTACCAAACGCATCGAAGAATTCAAGGAATACGATAAGGAATATACCGGAACCTTTACCCTGGGCGCCACCACGGCGTCTTTTGATCTCGAACACGAGGTTGACCAGCACTTTCCGTGGGAACACGTGACCGAAGAAGAGGTGAAACAGGTTTTTGAAAGATTCACCGGCACATTTGACCAGCTCCCGCCCGTATATTCGGCTATTCAGGTGGCCGGAAAACGTGCCTATGACTATGCCCGTAAAGGTGAGGATTTCGTGATGCCACCAAAAACCGTTACGATCACCGCTTTTGAGGCCATCAACATCCATCTCCCGCAAATTGACTTCCGGGTGTCCTGCAGCAAGGGAACGTATATCCGTTCACTCGCAAGGGATATTGGGGAAGCACTGGGATCGGGTGCACATCTCACGGCGCTGACCCGCACCCGGATTGGACCCTATCATCTCCGGGATGCTTACTCGGTGGAGGATCTGAAGAAGATGATAATGGAGATTGACAGACCGGTAGACCGGTAGAACGATAGACCGATAGACCGATAGACCATTAGACCATTAGATCGTTAGACCGATAGACCGATAGACCGGTAGACCGATAGACCGATAGACCGATAGACCATTAGATCGTTAGATAATCATCCTTATACTTTGCCGCCTTCAGGTATCATTTCAACATTTGTGCTCATCAGCACCTTCCGGATGAGGATACCCAGGTAGATCATTCCTATCCCGATAAATACCGAAACAACGCCCACGGCAATGATGACGGGACGGTTTTCATTGGTGAAAGGCCTTACGATCAGGAACACGCCCAGCGCCATGGTGAATATGGCGTTGAAAAGCAGGTAATTCTTTCCCCTGATCTTTTTTGGAAGATTCACCAGGATGACCAGCTGAAAGATACCCACCACGATGGCCCAAACGCCCAGGGCGATGAGCAGAATATCCGTGGATTTTTCCCTGAGGATCAGCAATACCAGGCCAAGCGTTACAAAAGACACCGACTGGATGATCAGAAGGGCCACGTTCTTGTCTTTCTTCAGCTGACGGATCGAGATGAGGAAGAGAATAATACCTGCAAGGAGCAAAACCAGACTCGTGACCAAAAGGATGGTCTGTACCAGTTCAGTGCTGAAAAACAGAAGCAAACAACCAAAGAGGATTGCAACTACGCCGTTGATCGCGAGAAACAGCCAGTTTTTGTTGATTTTCTTTTCCATAGGAAGGATTTTAATGTTTCAGAAATGGAGCCGGGCCATGGTTGTAGTAGGAATAAAAAGTGCCCGAAATAATGATGATCCCGATGATCATGAAAAGAATTCCCACCAGCCGGTTAACCCATAGCTTTACAACCGGCCTTTCCAGTGCTTTTATCTGGTTGGCTAAAATGGCTTTGAGGATATCGGTGGCCAGCACGGTGGCCAGGGCACCGGCAAAGAAAAAGGTAACGAGTTCGTTCTTTCGGGGACCACTGTATGTCGAGCTGATGGCAACCACGCAGGTCACCCAGAAAAACCAAAGTGAAGGATTGGCAATATTCAGAACAAATCCCTTGAAAAAATAAGGAATAACGCCCGGTCTTTTGACCTTTATCTCCGTGTGCACCTCGACCTTGTCCATTTCAGGCACTTTTCTGAAAAATGTGAATACGCCAAAAAGCTCCATCACTATACCTCCAAATATACCGAAAAAAAGGCTGTAATCGGGATCGGTTATCACACCAGAAACACCAAAAAGCGCGAGAACAACAATCAGAAGATCACTGGCAAAGATGCCGAGAGCAAGGAAAACACCTGTTTTAGCGCCATGTTTGATGCTGGTCTGCAGCAGCGCAAACAGTGCGGGTCCCAGGGTTATTGCCACGGTAAAACCCAGGATCATTCCTTTGAAAAATGCAGGTAACAAGTTAAGCGTGTAATTTGTTTGATCTGCAAACTTACTAAATATGCTTATTCATAATGAAATCTTCCCACTGTTTAAGCTTTTCATTTTTTAAAACCCTTGGAAATTTATGAGCGCCGCCTTCCTTTCCAAGGATCTTCAGCCAGTCGTAGAACAGGTGCAGGGGCAGCACCTCGGCGAAAACATTCTTTATCGCCTCGATCCTTTCCACCCGGTAATCATCATTCAGTGTTTTCAGATAACCATCAATTTTTTCTGCCGCCACTACTGAATCCAGCGGGTCATTGGTTCCCAGGTACCATTTGTGCGCGAACATCGACCCGTACCGGATGCCGGTTACCGTGAACTCGTTGATCTTAATGTTCAGCTCGTCCTGAAGCATTTTTACGGCCATGGTCATATTTTCTTGCGACAAATGCTCACCACAGATACTCAGGAAGTGCTTGGTACGCCCGGTGAGGATGATCTGACAGCTCTTTTTGTCAGTAAAACGGAGTACATCACCAATGAGATACCGCCAGGCACCCGCGCAGGTTGAGATCAGCAGCGCGTATTCTTTTCCCTCCTCAACCTCGCTGATGGTCAGCGATTGTGCCGTGGGAAGGATATCGCCATCGGCATTAAAATTTGTATCATTATAGGGAACAAATTCATAAAATATCCCGTTGTCAAGGATCAGCGACAGAGTATCATCACCGGCTCTCTGGTAGGCGATATAACCTTCTGATGCGAGATACGATTCATTGTACACGATGGGATGACCCATGATCTTTTCAAAACTTTTGACATATGGTGAGAAAGAAACCCCACTGTGAACATAGGCGGAAAGATTGGGCCAGATCTCGTGAATGTTGTTCAGGTGATAATAACTGATGATTTTTTCAAGGATGATCTGGATCCAGCCGGGTACGCCAACAATGATCCCGATATCCCATTTTGGCGCGTTGCTCACGATTTCATTGAGCTTGACCGACCATTCCTCTTCCCGCGAAATTCTTCTGCCTGGCTTGTAGAAATGCTGAAACCAGAAAGGAATCGTCCTGGCGGTGATACCCGACAAATCACCCATGTAATATTTCCCGTTGAACTGGAGATGGGTGCTTCCACCGATCATCAGAATGCCTTTTTCATAAAATTCGGGAGGAAAATTGTACTTGGTGGTCATCACCAGCTGCCGGATGCTGGCCCGCTGAATGGCTGAAAGCATGGACTGGGTGACGGGAATGTGTTTGGAAGAAGACTCGGACGTGCCGGACGTAAGTGCAAAATACTTTACCTTCCCCGGCCAGGTAACCCATGATTCGCCATTGAGTGAGCGATACCACCAGTTTTTGAACATGGAACTGTAGTCATGAACCGGCACCGTCTTGCGGAAAATCTCCACGATGTCCTTCTCCTGCAGCATGCCGGCAAAATGATAATGTGCTCCAAAAGCTGTATCTTGCGACTCGGCAATCAACTTTCTCAATTCCTTTTTCTGGGCCAGGACCGGGTCGGGCGTTTTAAAAAAATCTAAAGGTAACTGGCGCAGGGAATACGCGGTTTTAATGATGGAGCCAAGAATCGGCATGTTGAGAGAGTTGGTTTTCATTGTAAAATTAAGGAATACCTTAAATTATTCCAAGCATATAATGAGACGAATCCTCTACCTCGCAACTTATGTTGTTCTGACGGTCGTAC
>JBLNAN010000012.1:0-2924 GCA_050259355.1 Syntrophothermus sp.
CAGGGAAAGTGCTCACGCACTCCTTTATCAGCCACAAGATCTGGAATAATCCTTATGCTTCAAACGCGCAAATCCTCAGGGTACACGTGGCCCAGCTGCGGAAGAAGATTGAAAAGAACCCGTCCCTTCCGGAGTTGTTAATCACCGAGGCAGGCGTGGGTTACAGACTGAAAGTCCTGTAAGTTATTTCTTTTCGGCAATCCGGGCGCTGAGCATCCAGTTGAAACCGTACTTGTCGCTGACCATTGCAAAACGCTCTCCCCAGAAGGTATCCTGAATATCCATGGTAATATCCCCCTCTTCTCCAAGCCGCTTATAACAGTTTTCCATTTGCTGGGTTGTGTCAAAATTAATGCTCAGGTGAACTCCGGATTTTCCGGGTTCAACCGTAAAGGCAACACCCGGGGCATAATCGGCACCCATCAGATGTCCTTTACCCAGATCCAGAGACATGTGCATTATTTTCTCACGATATTCCTGGGGAAGATCGCCGGCCATTTCCTTGTATCTTGACAGGGTGACAATTTCGCCACCCAGTAATTCCCGGTAAAAATTCATGGCTTCTTCGCAATTGCCATTGAACATTAAATAAGGTGTTATTGTGATCATAACTTTTTTCTGACCAAGATACGAAAAAGATTTCCCGACCTGTTTTTTTACTGATATTTGCAGCCAGGGAATAACAGCAAAAATTTATACTTCTTTTTTATGAAAAGTAATTACCTCTGGAAATCAGCACCCGTGTTTATGGCCTTTCTTTGTATGGGTTTTGGCGATGTAGTGGGTCCAATGGTTTCGCTGGCCAAGGAATCTTACCAGCTGTCAAATTTTATGGCCCAGCTTCTGCCGCTCATGGGATTCGTTCTTTTTGGGATATTGTCTGTACCCTTCGGGATCCTGCAGGAAAAAACAGGTAAGAAAAAACTGCTTGTCGCCGGTCTTTTTATTGCCCTGGCAGGTATGCTGCTGCCGGTGATCAATGGGATGTACGGGCCTGTAACTTCCGGAACAACCGGTAATGGCGAGTATTACATCATCCTTGCAGCCATACTTTTGCTTGGCGCAGGTGCAACCATTTTGCAGGTTTCGGGAAATCCGATCATGAGAGATGTTTCTCCTGAAGGAAAATTCTCCAGTAACCTTTCACTGGGGCAATCCATAAAAGCCGTCGGCTCTTCCATGGGGTTCCTGATACCACCACTGGTTGCCGTGCCCCTGGGTCTCAGCTGGACCCTGCTGTTCCCATTGTACAGCGTTCTGTTGCTGATCGCCATGATTTGGATGATGGTGACGCCCGTGGAGGAAAAAATGGCTGAGAAAAAAGAAAAAAGAAGTTTTGGTCTTCTTTCGGCAGCAAGTAAAATCTATATCTTCCTGATGGTATTCGGAATATTTGTGTATGTAGGCGCTGAAGTTTCAATGAGTTCAGGGGTACCCATTCTGGTCAGGGAAAAATATGGAATAACCAGTTTCGGGCTGTTGATTGCCTGGTCGCTTTTCTTCCTTCCAATTCTGATTGGAAGATTTTCCGGTGCGCTCTTGCTCAGGATACTTTCGCCGGTGAAATTCCTCCTGATCTCGGTTTTTGTTGCCATGGCCGGTATCCTGATGATGTTTACCTCCAGCATGGAAATGGCTTTTGCCGGGATAATCCTGGTCGGACTGGGTTTTGCCAATATTTTCCCGCTGATCTTTTCCATCACGGTTGACCGGTATCCCGAATATACCAATGAATTGTCAGGTTTAATGGTATCCGCCATTATCGGTGGGGCACTGATCCCTCCTGTCATGGGATTCATCGCCGATGCCACCTCGGTGCAAACCGGTTTCATCGTTCCCCTCGTTTGTCTGCTATTCATCCTCTTCATCACCATCACCAATCTTCGAAATCAAAAATCATGATCAAACCGTTCCTCCTCCTGTTGCTTTCGATATTCATTCTGTCTTCCTGCGGAGATCATTTTATCACCGATAAGAAATACAGGGACAAAGTCAGTAAACAATTTGAAAAAACAAAGGAACTGGCCGCCAATCGTAAAGAGCAGCTCTTTTCAGTTTTCGATAAAGATCTTTCTCTGAAGGAAAAGGAAGCGCTTGAATTTTTATATGCATACATGCCGCTTAACGATCTTGCTGATTATGATGGTGATTTCTTTCTGAAAAATGTTAGAAGTTCTTTTGCCGCCAGGGATACCTTTTCCTGGGGAAAAACCATTCCCGAAGATATTTATCGTCATTTTGTATTGCCGGTAAGGGTCAATAATGAAAACCTCGATTCATCAAGATGGGTATTTTTCGATGAAATCAAAGACAGGATCCTTCATATGACGATGAAAGAGGCCGCTCTGGAGATCAACCACTGGTGTCATGAAAAGGTGACCTACAAAGGCAGTGACGGCAGGACATCATCGCCGCTGGCTTCTGTGAAAACTGCTTATGGACGCTGTGGTGAAGAATCCACATTCGCCGTTGCCGCGCTCCGTGCCGCCTCCATCCCCGCAAGACAATGCTATACGCCACGATGGGCACATACCGATGACAACCATGCCTGGGTGGAAGTGTGGGTAGATGGAAAATGGCATTATCTGGGAGCCTGCGAACCTGATCCGGATCTGGACATGGGTTGGTTCAGCAGTCATGTCAAAAGAGCCATGTTGGTTAACACGACAGTTTTTGGGGATTATACCGGTCCGGAAGACGTTTTGAAAAAAGAAGAGCGATTTACGCAGATCAATGTGCTGCAGAATTATACAAAAACAAAAAAGATATTTGTAAAAGTCACTGACGAAAAAAATAATCCCGCCGACAGTGCTTTTGTTGAATTCGGACTTTACAATTATGCTGAATTTTATCCTTTGACCAGGGCACAGACCGACGATAAAGGATTGTGTTCCTTCCTTACCGGATATGGTGATCTGCTTATC
>JBLNAN010000013.1:0-5917 GCA_050259355.1 Syntrophothermus sp.
CACCTTGGTATACTGGTTCAGGAAGAAATTGGCATAGCCTGTTGCAGTTGACTGGTTGGGTGGCGTTTCACTGGCCCCTTTCAGATCAGCATTATAAGGTATGGGAGGATGGGGATCGGTGGGTAAAGGATCTTCTGATTTCGGATTACATCCGAAAATGATAACGCTCAACAGCAGCGTTGTGAAAAATATCGTGGCCTTCATAAAATTGGATTTAAATAATTGTGAGTTAATTGTTTATCTTGACAAATTGAATACCAAATGAGATTTATACTGTTTGTTTACCGGTTGGATTTCTGGAACGGATTAAGGGTTGCGAAGATCGACCGGCGATCGGAATCATCAAAATACCCGCCGCTAACGGTTTTTACTTCATCAATGGTATAAAAAGCCGTGGGGTTGAAAATTTTTACAATATCGATGACTTTTCGGGCATCTTTTCTCAGAACCGTTGTAAAAAACATCTTGGTCGGCCCGTTCATTCCGTCTACATTCACGACGGTAACCCCGTAATTCTGATTCCTCAGATAATTGATCAGCTCGGTGGTGTCTTTTTTAGGAATAACCCTGATCACCACGGTTCCAACAGATAGTTTTTCTTCCAGCAGGATACCGAAATAATTGCCCATGGCATATCCCCCGGCAAATGCAACATAACACAAGATGTTATCAAGATTTTTCATGATCTGGCTGATGGCCACGAGCCAGATGATAGATTCAAAAAAGGCGAAGAAGGGCGCAAGGTTTTTCAGGCCTTTTGCTGAAAAGATAAGGCGGATGGTTCCGATTGACTGATCGATGATCCTCGCGCAGAAAATCAAGGAGGGAAGAACCACGTAAGTAAAAATGTCGCTGTTAAGAATATCGCTGTACATGAAGAATAATTTATTTTAAAAGGATTTCAGGTAATCTATATGCCAAATTCCGTTATTCGTCTCCGATTTTCCGGGTTTTACCGACTTTCCTTATGGCAGAATAATCAATTGCGATAGTTTTGTGCCACAATTCAAAACTAGTTCAAAACTACTTCAAAACTACTACAACCATGAAAAAACTTATTGCAATTATCGCCATGCTTGGCCTGGGCCTCGCAACCTTCGCACAGGAAAACACTACTGCTGCTTCCAATGATGAAATCAAGGCTGTCTTCGGCCAGGGAAACAAGATGAAGATCGGCTGGTTTATTGAAGGAAGCGGCGGGTACACCAAATTCTGCTCCACTGATATTGGACTTGCCGGAATCAGCGGCGGGATCATTATCAACCACAATTTCTCCATCGGCCTCACGGCTTCAGGCGTTGCCAACAGTCAGCAGATTACGTATAAAAATTTCATCGAGGGCAAGGATGCCAGGCTGGAAGCCGGATGGGGTGGTTTACGTATCGAGTACACGCTCTTCCCCAAATCACCGGTTCATGTTACATTCCCGCTGATGATTGGTGGCGGGCAGGTTTCCTATATTTCAACGGATGAGTCGTATGATCCGGTATCGAATAAATGGGAGTGTTCCCATGAGGTACTTGCTTCAGACGGAATATTCGTTGTTGAACCCGGTGTAAAAGCAGAAGTAAACATTTTCAGATTTATGCGTCTGGGTGCCGGGATAAGCTACCGCTACACGCCCGATCTTGATCTTCCCAACACCTCAACGGATTTTATTAATAATTTTACCGTTGGCGGTTCGATCAAATTTGGAAAATTTTAATCCATTCTGTGTGATCCCCGGGAGCAATTCCCGGGGATTTATAAATTTTTGTATCCCATGCTTTTGAAGAAAATATTTGTTATACTGATGATCCTGACCGGGATCATACGTGTAAACGCACAGCCGGTTCCCGAGATCATTGATCTAAAAAAAGCACTGAACCTTGCCGTAAGGAACAGTGTTAATATTCAGCAATCCCTTCTGGAGGAAAAAAAGCTGAGGTACCGGCAACAGGAGGCCAAAGGAATCGGTTTGCCCAATATTAATGCAACGGGCGGTTTTGATGATTATGTGAATCTGCCCACGCAGTTGATCCCCGGCGATTTTTTCGGTCAGCCCGGAACAATGATTCCCGTTCAGTTCGGAACAACGTATAACCTTTCCGCCTCGCTCAGTGTCAGCCAGATATTGTACAACCAGGTTTTTATTGCTGCACTGAAAATGGCTAAACAGGCGGTGGAAATGGGATCTCTTCAGACTGAACAAGCGAAAACAAACCTTGTTCTGGAAGCGGGGAAAACATATTACGCCACCCAGATCACTAAAATTCAGATCAATAACATCAGGAATATTCAGCAAAAGATCGAGAAATCGGAAAAGGTGGCACAGAGCCAGTACGAGAGCGGGATCATAAAAAAAACGGATCTGGATCGTTTTACGGTGGAGAAGCTTAACCTGATGACGGAACTCGACCGGCTGGAAGTGCTTTATCAGCAGGAACTCAGCATGGAGAAATACCTGATGGGAATGCCCCAGAACCAGGATTTTGCTTTTCCTGATTCCGTGGAGATGAATGTTCTTCCCATCCTGCAAAAAAATCTTGAAAATCATATCATCCTCAGGCTGATCGGGCAATCGAGAAAAATGGCGGCTACCAATATCAACATGAAAAGGGCTGAATATTTTCCCACCTTGAATTTCATCGGAAGTACCGGCTACCTGAATCAGAGCAATACTTTTTATCTGTTTGGAAAAAACACCGACTGGTTTAATACCAGTGTCATCGGCTTGCAACTGAATGTACCTGTTTTTGACGGATTTCAGAAACGGTCAAGGGTGAGCGAGTCAAAGGTGAATCTTGAATCACTGAAAATTTCGGAGGAGGATACCAAAAAACGGCTGCTGATCACTTCGGAGGATGCCGAGCGAAAATTTACAACCGCGATCACGGCTGAACAGCGCCAGCGGGAAAATATGAAACTGGCTGAAAACGTTTATGCCTCCACACAGGAGCAGTACCAGAAGGGGGTAATTCCGCTTACCGACCTGCTGAATGTCGAAAGGGCCCTTTCGGAAGCCCAGACGCTTCATGTTACGGCCCTGATCAATCTGAAGATTGCCGAGCTTGATTACCTGTTTGCCAATGGAATTTTACTTAACCTGCTTGATCAATAAAAAATGAAAAGAATAATCATAGCTAGCCTGGTCATTATCGTGCTGGTAGGAGCCTGCACGGTGACCCTCCTCATCAACCGCAAAAAAATAGAGGAAAAGACAAAACTGGAAGGCAACCTGAAAAGCATACCGGTTTTTGTTTCGGAAATAAAAAGCCGGAAGATAACGGGGAATTTCTCCGCCAGCGGAACCTTCTATCCTGCCCATGAACTCCTGCTGATGTCGGAAGGCCAGGGGAAAGTGGTAAACCTGCTTTTCAACACGGGAGATTTCGTGAAGCAGGGGCAAGTGCTGATCAAACTGGATGATGAAATGATCCGGAGCACTTATGAACTTGCCCTCTCTGCACGGGATAAAAGCAGGAAGGATCTTCAGAAGTTTGAAGAACTGGTGAAAGCCGACGCCGCATCGGCCCAGCAGGTGGAGGACATGCGTCTGGCCCTGCAGAAGGCAGAAACCGACCTGGTAACGGCGAAAAAGCAACTGGACAATGCCGCCATCAAGGCACCCATCCAGGGTACGATTACCAAAAAACTGGTGGAAACCGGTTCGCTGGTCATGCCGGGGACGCCCGTCGCCGAGATAGTTGACGTGAGCCGGCTGAAGTTCATTGCCAATGTTTCAGAAGCACAGGTGGTGAAGATCCACAACGGGATGAACCTGACCATCAGCTCAGCACTCTTTCCAGGAATAGAATATAAAGGAACCGTAACGGCAGTGAATGTAAAGGCAGATGATGCGAAGCGCTTTGCCGTGGAGATCGAACTCGTAAACAATCCGAAATATCAGTTGAAAGCGGGCATGTTTGGTACCGCGTTGTTTGGTTTTGATGCCGAATATGAATCCCTTACCATTCCCCGTATGGCCATCGTCGGTAGCATCCGCACCCCGAAAGTGTATGTAATAGAAAACGGAAAAGCCATTCTGAAAGATATCCGTATCGGAAATGCCACGGATAATGAAGTTGAAGCAGTTGAAGGGCTTGTTGCCGGCGACCGCGTGGTAACTTCCGGACAGATCAATCTTGATAATAATTCGCTTGTCACCATCGTGAATAAATAGGAAGTCATGAATATAGCAGGATTATCCATAAAGCGACCCACGCTGGTCGTGGTGATTTTCACCGTTCTTACCTTCCTCGGGATCGTAAGCTACTACTCGCTTAACTACGAACTGATGCCAAAGTATTCGGAGCCTGTACTCGTGGTTTCAGCGGTTTATCCCGGCGCTTCCCCCAACGAGGTTGAAAACACGGTAACCCGGAAGCTCGAAGACGCGGTTTCATCGCTTGAAGACATTGACAACCTCCAGAGCACCTCCTACGAGGGAGGCTCCGTGATCGTTATCATTTTCAAGTCGTCGGCCAAAATGGACCGGGCACTGGAGAATGCCACCCGCAAGATCAACAACATCCGTTACCTGCTCCCAAAAGACGTGTTGCCGCCGACAGTCACCAATTTCAGCATCGACGACCTGCCCATCATACGCCTGGGACTGACCAGCAATTTGCCCCCGACAGAAATGTACGACCTGGTGAAGAACAAGCTTCAGCCGCAGATTGCCACCATTCAGGGAATATCGCAGGTGGATATAACCGGGGGAGAAGAAAGAGAGATCAGGATCAATATTGACAATGAGAAATTAAAGGCACATGGACTTTCCATCCTTCAGGTGACCCAGGCGATTCAGGCTGCCAATATGGAATTTCCGACAGGAAAAATAAAGAACAACAGCCAGCAGGTAATCATCCGCCTTTCCGGGAAATTCAATACGCTCACCGATCTGAACAGCCTGATCCTTTATACCGACAGCAAGGGTAGTCCGGTGAAACTGAGTGATGTTGCCGAGATCCAGGATACAAAAAAGGAAACAACCAGCATCAGCCGGATCAACGGACAAAATTCTATCGGGCTGCTGATCTTCAAACAGCCTGACGGAAACGAGGTGAAGATCAGTTCGAAGGTAAAAGAAACGGTGAAAAGGCTGGAAAACATTTACAGCGATAAAAATCTGAAATTCGAGATTGCCAATGATACTTCCGACTTCACGCTGACCTCGGCCAATGCTGTTATGAAAGACCTTCTCATGGCCATCATGCTGGTGGCGCTGGTCATGCTGATTTTCCTGCACAGCCTCCGGAATTCATTCATTGTCATGGTAGCCATTCCGGCATCCCTGATATCGGTATTTACCATGATGTACCTGCTGAATTTTTCGCTGAACATCATCTCCATGGTTGCCATGTCGCTTGTAATTGGTATCCTGGTGGATGATTCCATCGTTGTGCTGGAAAATATATACCGGCATCTCGAGATGGGAAAAAAGAGGCGACAAGCCGCGCTGGACGGGAGAAATGAAATCAATTATACCGCCCTTTCCATCACCATGGTCGACGTGGTGGTGTTTCTCCCTCTCGCGCTCATATCCAGCATGATTTCCGGCCTTATCCGCCAGTTCGCGCTGGTCGTGGTGGTTTCCACACTTCTCAGTCTTTTCGTTTCCTTCACCATTACGCCCTTGCTGGCCTCGCGGATGGCCAAAGTGGAAAAATACCGCAAGGATTCTCTGTTGCAGCGGCTGATTGACTGGTTCGAGAAAGGACTTCATGGTTTCACAGCCTTTTATGTGCGGGTGCTGTCATGGACACTGCGGCATAAAATTGTAGTACTCGCCGGTGCAACGGTATTGTTCTTCTCATCCATTTTCCTGGTGGCCGGCGGTTTTATCGGAAGCGAATTTGTGAGTCTCGGCGACAGGGGGGAAGTGATCATCAACATTGAACTTCCCAAAAGTGCTACCATCGAGCAAACCAACCAG
>JBLNAN010000014.1:0-3469 GCA_050259355.1 Syntrophothermus sp.
TTTATCGTTCAGGTGAAAAGCGGTCAGATTCCTGAAGATTTCAAGTGTATAGCTTTGGATGGAGGTGGTATCAGGCGGGATGGGTGAAAGTTTAATCCATTCTGCAGCTGGAAGAAAATGAGAAGGATCCTTGATCATAAATCCACCGGCGGGTTTCCGGGCATAGTCAGGTTCGGTAAAAAAATATTCAAGTACCTGCCAGGCCAGCAAATCGTACAAGGTGGGACGGAAAGTGATTTTTTCTTTTTTGGCAGAATCAGGATTTGGATTTTGAGCAAGGATAGCCCCGTATTCCTCCACGGGGATGGATTTCAGCAGCTGTTCATTTTGGAGAGAATTCAGGTAGGTACGGTTAATGACGGAGCGAAGCGTATTAAGATCCCAGGTATTGATGCTGTCGCTGATACCGCCCTGAACGGTGGTTCTGCCGGTAAATTTCCAGATATTGACCCCGTAGTACAAATTGTAGGACATGGCCAGCAGGGAAGTAAGAACATTGGTCAGGGGCGGCTGGGTTTTTTTTATTTCTTCCTGAAGAAAATAGATCTTTTTCTCCTCGTAATTTTCAGAAAAATCCTGCTGAAGCCTCATTTTTTTAATAATGGCCTTCACCAGCTGGGGATCATTCTTTTCTGCTTTGGCGGATCTGTAAATATCTTCAACCATCTTCAGTGCTGATTTCGGCTGACCGATGGCTGTTAGGGAATCGATTTTTTCCCAGTTCTTCTGATAATTGTTTTTCTGACCCAGGGTAATGGAAAGGGTCATCGCGAGGAGGATGACCAGCGAGGAGCGCTTCATTTTTTTAGATTTAGAGGTATAAAAGTATGGAATTTATACACAGAACCCTCTCCCGTGTGGAGAAGGACAGGGTAAGCGCATGGGATCTGGCAATTACTCCGTCGACCCCAGGTACGACGATACCGGGTTAGCAAGCCCTTTGTATTCGGTCAGTTCGAGTTTCACCGAGCCCACGATAACTTCGGATTTGGCAAGGATGGGAAGATGGTTTTTATCGTCGGTTACCCATAGTTCCATGGCATACGGTTCTTTGAAAACGTTGCCGGTTGCCAGCATGGGCTTGAACTTCAGACACCGGAACCGTCCCATTTCCACTTCGATTTCCTCTTTCCCGAGAAATTCGAAGGCAGATACGTAGGTGGAATCATCCAGAAAAAAATGAACTGGAAATTTATCACCGGGTTTTACCCTGGAAAAATCCAGATTTCTTGCATAATAAAAGGCAGAAAGGATATCGTGGGTACCCACGGGAATTTTTTTTGTGGCAGTGGAACTTTTTGCCACCCCTTTCATCTGGTCAAAATTCACCTCATCATCTTTTTTAAAATCTCCTTCGCGGGTTTTGCGGGTAAATTGCCAGGGAACAAGAAATTCTTCATCAATGTACGACTCGAACTTGTCATTTACCTTGAAGAAAAAATTAAACGCTCCTTTCGATCTTCCCTCACCGATGATATGGAAAGTAGGCCGGCCGTTGATCTTCTTGTTCTCGAACTTGACATCCAGCGTGGCAATGCCGGCGGTCACCTTTCCGGTAACAAAAGAGTCATAATAGGCACGAAAAGTCAAACGTTCACCACGGATGAACGCGGTGTTGTTCATTTTTTTCAGTGACTGGGCCTGGACAGAAAAAGCGTAAAGAAGCAGAAATGCAAACAGGATCCGGATTACCTTCATATCACGATATTAATGATCTTCTTCGGCACGATGATAACTTTTTTAGGGGGAATCCCCTGCAACCATTTTGCCGATTCTGGTGCTTCCAGTACATTTTTTTCGATTTCTGCAGCAGACATAGACAAAGGTAGATTCAACGTGAACCGCATCTTACCATTAAACGACACGGGATAATTAAAAGTATTTTCGGTCAGAAAATCAGGATTGTATGCAGGAAACTCAGCCCCGGTAACGCTTTCCGTGTGACCCAGCTGCTGCCATAACTCTTCGGCGATATGAGGTGCATAGGCGCTGATCAGAACGACCAGGGGTTCAAGAACAGCTTTTTTGTTGCATTTCAGTTCTGAAAGCTCATTCACGCAGATCATGAAATTGGACACTGCAGTATTGAAAGAAAATCGTTCAATGTCTTCTTCAATTTTTTTGATCGTTTTATGCAGAATTTTTAATTCATCTTCGGATGGCATTTCGTCTGAAACACTAAAATCATTGTTCCTGTCGTGGAAAAGCCGCCAGAACTTGCGGATGAAGCGAAAAACTCCTTCGATGCCGTTGGTATCCCAGGGTTTGGACTGCTCGAGGGGGCCGAGGAACATTTCATACAAGCGAAGCGTGTCGGCACCGTAACGGGTAATAAGATCATCAGGATTTACCACGTTGTGCAGGGATTTCGACATTTTTTCCACTTCGCTTCCGCAGATGTACTTTCCATCTTCGAGAATGAATTCAGCATTGGCGAAATCCGGCTGCCAGTTTTTAAGTTTTTCTGTATCCAGCACATCGTTATCCACCATGTTCACATCCACGTGAATGGACGTCACCTCATAATTTTTCCGGAGATTATGTGAAACATAGGTATTGGTTCCCTTTATCCGGTAAACAATACTGGATCTTCCCTGGATCATGCCCTGGTTGATCAGTTTTTTGTACGGTTCATCCCTGCAAACCAGACCCAGATCAAACAGGAACTTGTTCCAGAAGCGGGAGTACACCAGGTGGCCGGTGGCATGCTCGGCTCCGCCAAGATACAGATCCACATTTTGCCAGTATTCGTTTGCCTCTCTGGAAAAATATTCGTGGTTGTTCCGGGGATCCATGTAACGCAGATAATAGCCGCTGGAACCCGCGAAACCCGGCATGGTGCTGGTTTCGATTGGATACCCCTCCCTGGTTTTCCAGTTTTTTGCACGGGCAAGCGGCGGTTCACCGGTTTCCGTGGGAAGATATTTGTCCACTTCGGGCAGAACGACGGGCAGTTCTGATTCATCCATCACCCGGGCAATTCCATCCTGGTAATATACCGGAAAAGGCTCACCCCAGTAGCGTTGACGGCTGAAAATTGCGTCGCGGAGCCGGTAGTTGACCGTACCCTTGCCAATTCCCATCTCTTCAACTTTGCTGATAACCGAGGAGATGGCGTCTTTTACCCTCATTCCTGTGATAAATTCAGAATTCATCATTTCTCCATCCTTGGCATCATATGAGCTTTCGCTGATGTCGCCGCCGGAAACAACCTGAATGACCGGGAGGTTAAAATGCCTGGCAAAGTCATAATCGCGGCTGTCGTGGGCCGGTACCGCCATGATCGCCCCGGTACCGTATCCGGCAAGAACATAATCGGCAACCCAGACAGGAATTGGCTTGTTGTTCAGCGGATTGATGCAATATGAACCCGTGAATTCGCCGGATACCTTTTTCACTTCAGCCATTCTTTCCCGTTCAGAACGGTTTTTCGCCCAGTGCAGGTAAGCTTCCACTTTTTCTTTTCTGT
>JBLNAN010000015.1:0-4247 GCA_050259355.1 Syntrophothermus sp.
CAATCATATTCCCAAAACAAAAAAGTGCTCAATTGCTTTTGTTATTCCGGCGCATTTTCCGTTTATGCACTGAAAGGTGGCGCCAAACACGTGATATCGGTTGACAGTTCCCGCCAGGCAATCGACTGGACCGAAGAAAATATGCGCATCAATGCAATAGATTCTTCAAAGCATTCAGAGGTTGTTGCGGATGTAAAGAGATTTATTGCCAATTCGGATGAAAAATTCGATCTGATCATCCTGGATCCTCCTGCTTTTGCAAAACATCACCACATCACCAACAATGCACTGAAGGCCTATGCATTTATCAATGCCAGGGCAATGGAGAAGCTGAATCCCGGGGGTATCCTCTTCACCTTTTCCTGTTCTCAGGCAATATCCAGGGAAATGTTCCAGTCGGCCATCCAGTCGGCTGCCATCGAAACCGGAAAAAACATGAAGATCCTGCACAGGCTGTCGCAGGGAGCCGATCACCCCGTTGGGATCTTTCATCCGGAAGGTGATTACCTGAAAGGACTGGTTTTGCAAATTGCCTGATCCTGGCATTCTTCCATTCAAAAAGGAGGAACGGTTTTTGATTTAAGGGGATAAAAAAGTCATTATGCCGGAAGGTCCCACCATAGTCATTCTGAAAGAGGAAGCACAAATTTTCACCGGAAAGAAAATCATTGAAGTCAGCGGAAATACAAAAATTGACAAGAACCGCTTTCAGGATCAAACTGTTCTTGAATTTCGAAGCTGGGGAAAACACTTTCTGATCCGAATGAAGGATTTCACCATCAGGATACATTTCATGCTTTTCGGCTCCTACGCCATCAATTCGCAAAGAATTAACCGGGCGCCGCGACTGCAGCTCGTTTTTGACAATGGCGAAATCAACTTTTATGCCTGTTCAGTAAAAATCCTTGAAGGTGATCTTGAAAAACAATATGACTGGTGCACCGATGTAATGCATGATTGCTGGAATGAGGCGAAGGCAAAGGAAAAACTGGAGGCATTGCCCGGAAAACTGGTGTGTGATGCGCTCCTGGACCAGGACATCTTCGCCGGGGTCGGAAATATCATCAAAAACGAGGTGCTTTTCCGGATCATGGTTCATCCGGAAAGTCCTATTGGTAAATTACCCGCCGCAAAAAAGAAGGAACTGATAAAGGAAGCCCGAAACTACAGCTTTCAATTCCTGGAATGGAAAAGAATTTTCGAACTGAAACAGCATTACCAGGTACATACCCGTTCTATTTGTCCCCGGTGTAACATTCCTTTGGTAAGAAAACATCTTGGCACAACTCACCGCAGGAGTTTCTTTTGCACGAATTGCCAGAAGTTATATGCCTAAACTTAATGCTGACCGATTAATTCCAGGGCGCCCTCCAGCGTGGCTGTCTTTCCTGAAATGATCTTTTTTTCATCCAGCACAAAAATGGTTGGCGTGCCCGAAACGCCGTACAGCTTAACCCAACCGTCATTCCATCCGCCCGAAGCCCGTAAATGAATCCAGCCCGGCAACGCAGAAATAGCCTGGTCCCAGGCTTCTTCAGAAGTGTCGAGAGACAGGGCCACCACCGTGATGTTATTGTCTTTGGTGTATTGGTTGATTTGTGGAAGGAGCATTCTGCAGTGCTGACACCAGGATGCCCAGAAAACAATGAGCATTTTGCCGGGATAATCCTTGATTGAAACTTGCTGATTTTTTTCATTGAACCAGAATATCTCCGGTGCCGGTTGTCCTTTTGCCGTTCGCTTGTAAGCCCCGAGCCGCTCCTGTAGACCTGCATCGTTTTCCGCCATACACTGCCCTGAAAGATATTTCACATCGAGATACTCGGCCGGATAATCCAGTCCGTTCTGCTGCAGCCATCGCCTGATGATGGGAGAAACTTCACTGACAACGGTATCCGAAATTCCTGAACGTGCAAAAAAGTCATCAATTCCCTGAATGATCATGCTGTCTTTGCCGGATTCACTCAACTTCTGAACAATTTCAAAATAATCCAGGATCTTGTCCTTCAGATAAGGCGATCTGCGGAAAACAGGATCATTGATATTGAATTCGGTGAAAAAATTCTCTAGGATTTGCTTTCGCTGATCTGTAGCGGATAAGGAATAATCCGGGACTGGATATTTTTGTGACAGGATCAGTGAACGGGCAATTTTAAACCGGGTGCTTCCGCTGACGGAATCAAAAAACACATCCATTTGTTGCAGGGTGGAGGTGTACCGCTGCTGCAGAATGCCATAAAGCGGTTGATCCAGGTAAAAAAGCACCAGCAGTTGTCTAATATCGCTGATCCTGTTGCGGACAGAATCAAGGTAATGATTTTTTTGCCAGTAATAGGTGGTCTCCTCCCCTGCCATGAGTCCCGGCCGATCTTGTGAATGCGTCAGAAAAACAGGAATATCCGACCCGGAATAAATGACTTCACAGGAAGGAATGGGAAAGTTTCCCGAGAAATTGATTTCCAGAAGACCTGGTTTTATGCTGTCGGGGATTTTGATTCTGAGTTCATCGGTGATCAGTGTATCTGATGCGATCAGGGTTTTCTTTCCTGAATGATACGTGAAAAGGCTGATTCTTGCAGGATAAGGTTTAAAGAGATTTTTAAAAGAAAAATAATGCTGTGAAAAAGAAAAATGAAAAAAAAGGAGCATCACCAGGAAACAAAACAGTTTTTTCATATTCTTCAGATCAATGATTACCTTCATTTTCTTCAGACCACTCCATCAGATCTCGTTCTGCATCCTTCAAGGTGTATGAAATAGTTTTTACCCTTCCTGACTTGTTTATCAGGATAAAAGCCGGATAGCTGGAAATTTTGATTTCGGACGAACCAATTTTCCTGATTCCACCGGGGAAATAACGGGCGTTAGCGGTATCAGGAAGCACATGATAATCATCCTTTGCAGGGGTACGGCCGCAGAAAACCGTGACTGAAGGAATATGGATTTTCTGATCCCTGAGGAAACGATGGATCATAACCTGTCCGGCCACCGAAGCAGGACAATCCACATCCATCAGAACAAACAAATTATCAGCGAATGGTTTATTCAAAATGATTTCTCCATTCCCGCGTGAAGAAACGTTGCAGCTGGCAAGTTCTTCAAAGGCATTTACCAGGGCACCTGACAAGGTGATCATCCTTCTGGATCTGTAATATTTCAGGAAATAATGAAGCACCTCGGCCCTTGAATAATGGTCATCCAGCAACACCATCCAGTCGCGGATATCCTGGATCACGGTATTTTCCATCTTGCTTTTTCCCACCACCACGTATTCATTCATCATCATAAACTGATTGGCTAACTGCTGCAGCATATCTGTTCCCGAAATCTTCCTGTAACCGGACCGTATGAAGTTGAAGAAGGATTGTTTTGCAACTGCAAGATCAGCCTCTGTTTTAATGGTATAGCTGTCCTCCAGAATGCCCATGGCACCTATTAAAAAAGATCCGGCATACATGGAACTGTCGATATATAACCGGTTGATCCTTTTCGCGGCCTCTTCCAGGCTGGCCTTTTTCTCGGTCAAGGCAGCCACCAGGGTATCGTCATTGCCGAATTTAAGAATGGATTCATCCAGAACCCGGATCCTTGAACGGATCATCTTTTTTTTCATGAGGTTTCGCATGAAAAAATCATTCTGCGGATATCCGGAAAAATCAGGCAAGCCATCCGGCAACAGTGAAAACCGGTTTTCCTTTCCGGGATAAAGCATAGGATATACCTGGCTGTTGTTAAACTGAAGGAGGACAAAATCATTTTTTATCCGGGGAATGACCGCGTGGCCCGAATCATCGAGACAGGAATTCCATACCGTATCTGTCTGTAGACCTTCGAAAGCCAGAACGACCAGCTTTTTCCCCGCGAAAAAAGGCGCATCAACGGTCAGCTGTGCTTTTGCCGTGAAACTGAATAAAATGGAGATTAAAAAGAAGAAAATTTTGTTCATCAAAGATTTTCAGAATGAACAAAAATAGAAAATTATCTTTTCATGACCTCTGTCATCATACCAGGATCGTTTTTCAATTTCTTTTCCCAGTTGATGATCGTGTTTTTGCTTACCCCGAACATTCTCGTTGTTTCCAATAATGTAAGGCCATAGGTAATTTTGGTACGGAGAACTTTGATGATGGTTTCACGGTCGTAGGATACCATGTTATAGTCCTTGATCTTTCTTATCAGATCATCATGTTCCTCGAGAAGTGGTTTTATTTTATTGATGATCCTGCGATATTCCAGCGTTGAAATTT
>JBLNAN010000016.1:0-5318 GCA_050259355.1 Syntrophothermus sp.
GGTGTTGAAAATCTTCAAAACTAACTGATATATGACTGAAAATAAACCTGCTGATTATCCCTCTGATCCTGTTTATTCCAGGAAAGTTCTGGAAATGCTTACAGTTGCAAACGAGTTCTGCCTGTTTTTGGAAAAATCTGAAGATTATCCCAAAGAGGATGTTTTAAAATTCCTGCAGAAAATTATACCACTTATTTATATCAAAGCATCGTTGCTTCCAGATATTGACGTGGCAGATGAAGAAATGTCAGAGCATTTTGTAACAGAGGAACAATGGGAAGACATGTTCAATGTTTTAAGGGCCAAATTTGGCGATGATGATATTTTCTATTTTGTTGATCACCACGAAAAAAGCAACCAGGATGGTATAAGGGCAAGCCTTTCAGAATGTTTCACTGACATATACCAGGATCTGAAGGACTTTGTTCTGTTATACCAGAAACCCATTAAAGCTTCGATGGAGATTGCCGTCAGGGATTGCAAACAACTGTTTGAAACCCGTTATGGTTACCGTATGGTCAATGCACATTCAGCCATTCACTACCTGCTTTGCACAGAGGGTGAAAAAGGCGAGCTCTCTAACCTGATCGACAGTCTGTAGGTTATTTCCGAACCTTGTCAAGTCGGTTCAGTGCATCAATAGCCTTCTGGTAATTTACCCTGATTTCCAGCGTTCGCTTGTAATCCCTTGCGGCATTGGCATAGTCACCGGAAAGCTCATACGCATATCCCCTGTTGTACCAGGCTTCAGCATAGGTCGGATCTTTGGTGATGGCATCACTGAAGCACTTAATGGCTTTATCAAACTGTTTGAGGTAAACCAGGTAAATGTATCCTTCATTGTAAGATGCACTCTTGTAGGAAGTATCAACTTTCTTCAGACTGTCGTAAGTAGCAAGGGCCTGATCGTACTTACCGGTTTCCTGGTAAAACATTCCGAGAAGATACAATGCTTCCTTGTTACCGGGTTTTACCCGTAACGCATTTTTCAGATAATCCACGGCCATTCTGTCTTTCTTCATGGAATACAATTCTCCCAGCTGAAGAAATGCCTCATAATTATTCTGATCCAGGTAGGCGCTCTTTTTCAGATCTTCGACAGCTGAAACCGTATCGCCATTTTCCAGCAAAACCAGTCCCCTGAGGAAGAATGCCCTTGGATTGTTAACCGGTTCGGCCTCAAGTGATTTCCTGATATATTCCATGGAAGTCTTGTACTCCCGGATGATCAGATTGAGATTGGCCAGGGCCAGCAACACCTCATTGCTGCCGGGAGCCAGTTCCAGTGCTTTTGTCAGGGCCCCTGAGGCATTTTGTGGTTGTCCCATCATCAGGTAGATGTCGGACATGGTGATGTAATACCCGGGTTTTTCTGAAAAGGAAATAGCTTTATTGATATCCTGCAGCGCAAGATCAAACTTTCTGGTGGAATAGTAGACCCTGGCCCGTTTCTGATAAAGATCCGGGTTGGAACCATCACCGGCTATTTCCTTGTTCAGCGTTTCCAATGCAACCTGAAGCGTGTCCTGACCGGTTATCTGCTTTTTCTCTTCCTTCCCTGATCCGCATGAAAGCAGAAAAAGAGAGACGGCTATCAGGCAAAAGAAATTTCTCATCATTATTTCAGGTTTTTCAGTACCTCCTTGATCTTTTCAGTCAGTTCCTCAGCAAGTTCCGGATTATCCACCAGCAACTTTTTAACTGCATCCCTTCCCTGACCGAGTTTGGTATCACCGTAGCTGAACCACGATCCGCTCTTCTTGATGATGTTGTTTTCAACCGCCAGATCAATGATCTCGAAAGTTTTCGATATTCCTTCACCATAAATAATATCGAATTCAGCTTTGCGGAAGGGAGGTGCAACTTTATTTTTCACAACCTTTACTTTCACCCTGTTACCAACCACATCGTCAGCTTCCTTGATCTGGTTGAGCTTGCGGATATCAATGCGGATGGAGGCATAAAATTTCAGTGCATTTCCACCGGTGGTCGTTTCAGGATTGCCAAACATGACGCCAATCTTCTCGCGCAGCTGGTTGATAAAAATGCAACAGGTAGCGGTTTTACTGATGGTTCCGGTAAGTTTGCGAAGAGCCTGGGACATGAGCCTTGCCTGCAACCCCATTTTCGAATCACCCATTTCACCTTCGATTTCGCTCTTTGGCGTGAGCGCTGCCACGGAATCGATAACAATCACGTCAATAGCACCGGAACGAATCAGGTTTTCCGTAATTTCAAGGGCCTGCTCACCGCTGTCGGGCTGTGAAACCAGCAGGTTTTCGACATCCACACCGAGCTTCTGGGCATAAAAACGATCAAAAGCATGTTCAGCATCAATAAATGCAGCAATACCGCCTGTTTTCTGCGATTCTGCGATCACGTGCAGGGCCAGCGTGGTCTTTCCGGAGGATTCCGGACCGTAAATCTCAATAACTCTTCCCTTTGGAACGCCACCCACTCCCAGCGCATAGTCAAGTGAAATAGACCCTGTGGGAATCACGTCAACTGCCTCGATGGCATTATCGCCCAGCTTCATCACTGTTCCCTTGCCGTAAGTCTTTTCCAGTTTATCAAGCGTGAGTTGCAGCGCTTTCAGTTTTTCCTTGTTGTTTTCAACCTCTTTTGCCATGGTTTACCTTGTTTTTTGATTAATACTGCATCATCTTGACTTAATTCTACAGGGGAATGATCTGTGCAGCATGATTTTTTGTATCGACTTTTTCAATGATTTGTTCAATGATACCGGTTTCAGAGATCACGAAGGTCTTCCTGAGAATGCCTTCGTATTCTTTTCCGTACAGCTTTTTCTTTCCCCATGCGCCATAAGCTTTGATGATATTTTTAGCTTTATCGGCCAGAAGTGGAAAAGGTAGCATGTTTTTACTGATAAAATTTTTGTGCGACTGCTCACTGTCAGCACTGACGCCAAGAATCTTGTATCCTTTTTTAATCAATTCCTCATAATTATCCCTCAGGTTACAGGCTTCCGCGGTGCAACCCGGGGTACTGTCTTTCGGATAAAAATAAAGGATCAGTTTATTTCCCCTGAAATCGACAAGGGAAACGGGATTTCCGTTCTGATCAGCCTCGGTAAAATCCGGTGCTTTATCACCTGTTTTCAATTCTGCCATAGGAAAATAGTATTTGGGGAATTTGTTTCAAAGTTACAAAATCCGGTGTAATCACCGTGGGATGAATGGATGTTTTATTAACAATTTCAGCCCTTTGTCAGGCTTTCGAAATATTTACAGCAATGGGTAATGCCGCATTCGGCGCACTTTGGATTTCGCGCCACGCAGACATACCGGCCATGCAGGATCAGCCAGTGATGTGCCAGCGGGATCAGCTCCGGAGGAATGTGTTTTACCAGCTGCATCTCTGTCTGGAAAGGATTTTTTGCGCCTTTCGTCAGCCCAATCCGGGCCGCGACCCTGAAAACATGTGTATCCACTGCCATGGCAGGCTGGTCGTACAACACCGACGCAAGTACGTTGGCAGTTTTCCGCCCGACACCGGGCAGCTCCATCAGCTTTTCCACGTCATCCGGCAGAACCCCGTTAAATTCTGTAACGAGTTTCTGCGCCATTCCCAGCAGGTTTTTGGCTTTATTGTTGGGATAGGTGCAGCTTTTGATCACTTCGTAAATCTCTTCCTGAGTTCCTGCTGCCAAATCTTCCGGCCTGGGAAATTTCTCCAAAAGAACCGGCGTGATCATGTTCACCCTTTTGTCGGTACATTGTGCTGACAATATTACCGCGACGATCAACTGGTAAGGAGAATCATACACCAGTTCGGTAGCCGCATCCGGACGATGCTCCAAAAAATATTCAATCACCTCCCGGTAGCGCTCTTTCGTTGTCATGATTGCAGATTGTAATGCAAACTTAATACTTTTGTCATTATTTCAAATTGAGGTATTGGTTATGAATTTCGATGTGATCATCATCGGTGCCGGTCCTGCCGGATGTTCTGCCGCGCTTCATCTTGCTGCAGGAGGTGCGAAGGTTGCAGTACTGGAAAAGAGTATTGTTCCGGGACAAAAAATCTGCGGGGATGCACTGTCGGGTACCGTGATGAACGCGCTAAAACGATTCCCGGGTTCGGCGTATGATGACTTCCTGAAGATTCCGGGAAAAGTCCCTTCCTGGGGAATTCGTTTTTATTCTCCTGCAGGCGAACACCTGGATGTACCGTTTGTTCAGCATAAAAAACCGGATACCCCGGTTCCTGGATTCCTTTGCAGCAGAAAAGATTTTGATCTTTTTCTTCATCAGCAGCTGAACAAATTTTCCAATATCCATTTCATTCCGGGTATTGAAGTGAAAGAGGTTACAACTGAAACCGGAAAAGTGGTAGTCAGGTCGGCAGATGGCGAATGGACAGCCCGGGCTGTTATCGGGGCAGACGGTGTGAATTCAAAAGTTGCAGGTTGTCTTTCGGGTGACAATAAAGACAAAATACCGCTTTGCCTGGGTGCAAGAACCTATTTTACCGGAGTTACCGGACTTCATCCCGGGAATTTTATAGAATTATTTTTTTTCAGGGATTTCCTTCCGGGATATTTATGGATCTTCCCGATGGCTGGAGGCATGGCCAATGTGGGGGTTGGAATGCTTTCCACGGATGTAAAAAAAAGAAAAATACACCTGTCAGGCAGGCTGCACGATTTGATTTCGGATCATCCCTTGCTCCGCGAAAGATTCTCGGAAGCAAAACAGGTCGGTAAAACCGGTGCTCATACGCTTCCGATGGGACCTTCAAGTATCCGGATTTCCGGCAATCGTTTCCTGCTGGCGGGTGACGCCGCAGCGCTGGTTGATCCATTCACCGGTGAAGGCATCGGCAATGCCATGATCAGCGGGGAAATTGCCGCCGGCATCCTACTGAAAGCCCTGGTAAAAAATGATTTTTCTGCGGAATCGCTGTCTGAATACGGGGAGATGATCAGGAAAAAATTATTTGACGAGCTGAACACCAGTAAAAAACTGCAACAACTTGCCCGCTACCCCTGGTTATTTAATTTCGTGGTGAAACAGGTGAATAAAAAACCCTCCCGGCAACAACTTTTCACCCGGATGTACACGGATCTGGAAATCAGAAAAAAATTAAAAAATCCCGGATTTTACCTGAATCTCTTACTCCGGTGAGTTTATTTGCTTCCCATTATCTTGACGGAACCCTTCCAAACATCATCACCATAATAACCGTGACCGGTAAAAATGAAAAAATAAATTCCGTCGGCTAACTTCCCGCCATCCCATTCACCGTTCCAGGATCCACTGGTGTCATCAGAAATATAATTTTCCTTGTCGTATACT
>JBLNAN010000017.1:0-4892 GCA_050259355.1 Syntrophothermus sp.
AATATGATGAAGAATCCATGCCCGCGGTGGAGACAGTAAAAGGGAGGACCATGGTAAAATGTAAGGATCTTCTCACCAGAAATAAGGAAATCGAGATTGAAACGGATCTGGTCGTGCTGGTAACAGGACTGGTTCCCAGAAGCGACAGCCAAAAACTGGCTGAAAAACTGAAGATACCGGTAGGCAGTGACAGGTTTTTCAACGAGATTCATCCCAAACTGCGACCGGTCGAAACCGTTATCAACGGTGTTTATATCGGGGGAAGCTGCCAGGGTCCGAAAAATATCACCGAATCAGTTCAGTCTTCCTTATCTGCTGCCGCGAAGATGAATGCCCTCACCATCAACGGCAAGATAAAGCTGGATCCAGTTGTGGCTATTATCGATCAGGATAAATGCCTGTGGTGTGACAAGTGTTCGGAAGTTTGCGAATACATGGCCATTTCAAAAATGGATCAGCAAGGAAAAGAAACAGCTTTCGTCAATAAAATTACCTGCAAAGGTTGTGGAATCTGTGCACCGGTTTGTCCTGAAAACGCCATCAACCTTGAACAATACACCGACGATCAGATCTTGTCGATGATTGATGGATTTACCGCAAAATATGACATGAGCGGTGCGGGTATAAAAGGCTCCGGACAGAATAAACCAACCGAGCAGAGCATGAAAGAGTTCCCTCAGATTTGGAAACAGATCAGGCAAACGCTGACAGAAGAGCCGAAGACGATTCCCATGATCGCGAAGGCCCTGGATATGAAAAGCGAGATCATTACCTGGCATCTGATGACCATGCACAAATACAGCCTGGTTGAGGCAGGGGAAATGGACGATATGGATGAATATTATTATTACAAAGTGAAAAACTAGCACCATGGCGAAAGTTGATCCAACGTTTGCAAACGAAATAAAAAAGTACGGCGCCCCTGATTTTTCCGGGTGTTACAGTTGCGGAAACTGTACCGCGATATGTGGCATGACGGATGAAAATGGAAATTTTCCAAGGATGATGATCCGCTATGGAATGCTGGGGTTAAAAGAAGAAATCCTGTCCTCGAAAGAGCTGTGGCTTTGCTATGCCTGCGGCGAATGTTCGAAGACCTGTCCCAGGCAGGCCTTCCCGGGTGAATACATGGCAGCGCTGCGGCGGTATGCAATCGCTTCCTACGAACCATCAGGGTTATCAAAGCTGATCTTCAGATCCAATAGCTTCTTTATTTTCCTTATCTCGTTGTTGTCGGTGTTCCTGGCATTCTTTCTTCTGACGATCAAGCCAGATGAAACCGTTTCCCGCTGGATTTTCACCTATCTTCCCTACGAAGTGATCCACGCGATCGGTATCGTTATTTTCAGCATCACGGGATTTTCCATGATCTGGGGAGCCGTTACAATGGTGAGAAAACTAAGGAAGGCGGAGCCCTCCGGCAAATTGAATTTTAAGGCAATCACCGCCGCAGCGAAAGAAGCAGCCACTGTCAGCCGTTACGGTCATTGTGATGAGGAAGAAGATGGGTTTCTGAAGGACAAAAGTTTTTTTCAGCAGCCCCGATTTATCCACCTGTCGGTCATGTGGGGATTTATTGGCTTGCTGGCAGCCACCACGCTCGATTTTATCTTCAAAGACCCGTCATTAACTGTCTGGTGGCCCGGAAGGATACTGGGAACGATAGCAGGGTTGTTCATGGTATATGGAACCTCGATGGCGATTTTCTACAGGAAAAATAAGGTAACAGAAACCTATTCCCGTACGAGAATGGCTGACTGGGTATTTCTCTGGTTTTTATGGATTGCCGGAATAACCGGTTTCTGGCTGGAAGTTGCAGTTGCCTTTTCGGCAGAAAGCTTTTTCAATCACCTGATCTTTCTGATTCACACCATCATTTCAATGGAACTGGTCCTGCTCTTTAGCTTCTCCAAGTTTGCCCATGCCTTGTACCGGCCGATAGCACTTTATTTCTTCAGTAATCGAGGGAAGTAATTTTCCCCTTGGTGAAACTGAAGAATTTTTCTTTATCCGATAGTATTACACCCTTTATCAGGTCATTTTCGCCTTTGCCGGCGACTCTCAAACAGGTGGGGCAGGCCATGATGAGGACTTTTTTTGCAACCAGTTGGGCCAGCAGGTCCTTCAGATTGGGGAAATTGTCATATGCCATGTCTTTGGAATCTTTCAGTACCATTTTCACGGCCTCAATATCCATATATACCGCAACATCCTTGACATCAGCCATCATTACAGCCATTTTCAGCGGCATCAGTGCTTTATGGGGATTATCATAACCCGACGAGATATGAATGAATAACCCGTCACGTACGGGATGCAAAGAATCAGTGATTTTCTCTGTTGCGGCAGTGGCTTTTCCAACTGTGACTTTTGGATTTTGCTTGAAACCCGCGAAAATCAGGAGGGGTACAAGCAACAGATAGATTGATTTCATAAGGATCTGTTTAAAGTTTTGCCACGACCCTTTTCAGTTTATCGGTTACTTCAGTAGCGACATTTTCAAGGTCCTGGTTGTGAATGGCCATCATACTGGCGATGGGATTTACAGCAGCAATTTCAATCCAGCCATTCTCCTTGTCTATCACGATGATATTACAGGGCAGCATGGTGCCGATCTTTTCCTCGGCAAGCAGCGCCTTGTGTGCAAAAGAGGGGTTACATGCACCCAGGATACGGTATTCATGAAAATCAACACCCAGTTTATCCTTCAGTTTCTGGCGCATGTCAATATCCGAAATAATGCCAAAACCTTCTGCCTGGAGGGCTTCGGTGGTGCGATTAATGGCTTCATTGAAGGAGGAAGTAATTAATTTGCTGAAATAATAATCCATAACCTTTTGATTTATTTATCGTTTAAAGATATTAAAAAAAATGAAAAACCTACATAAATTTTCAGTCGATCTTCCTGATTTTCTGTTAATAATAATTAAACAGTAACATTTTTAACTTCCCTGCGTCTATTAATCCTTATCATCCATGATCATGAAAAAGATTTTTTCTTTTGCCCTGCTTTTGCCCCTGATGGCTGTTTTATCTGTTTCCTGTGATAAAGTAAAAGGCGAGGGGGAAGTTGTCTCTGAAACCCGCTCTGTAACCAATTACACGGGTATCAGTTTGTCTCTTGACGGTGAAGTTTATTATACGCCGGATACTGTTTATTCGCTTCAGATCAGTGCGCAGCAAGCTGTTCTGGATGTTATAGAAAATCCCGTTGAAAATGGCCGGCTTGTCCTGAAGTATAAAAGCGGCAAGGTGATCGGCCCACACGAGACCGTGGTGGTTCACGTGAGGGCTCCATCTCTCGGTTCGTTCGTGGTTAATGGTTCCGGGAATATTCATTGCGATCCGCTTTGGCCTGTCAGCCGTGTGGATCTCGATATCAGCGGTTCCGGTAACTTGTATCTCAATCAGATCACTGCAAACGATGTGTATGCCAATATCAGCGGTTCCGGAAACATGGAAGTAACCAGAGGTTCTGCCGGTTATGCACAATATAAGATCAGCGGCAGCGGTAGAATGAATTTCTCAGGAATGCCGGTCGATACGGCCTATGCAATCATCAGTGGCTCGGGAAATATGGATATTAATGTACTGAAGTTGCTGGATGCAACCATTTCAGGAAGTGGCAATATTGGCTATTACGGGACACCTGCTGTAAATCTTCACATTTCAGGTTCGGGGAATGTGCGTAAACTATAACGGTTACGACTGATCCATCCGGTTTTTGGCGACGCGGATTTTTTCCTGATCGATAATTACCGATTTATATTCTGATAGCGGGGAAGTTCCCATTTTCACGTATTCCCTCACGTATTTCATGTTGCTGCCCATGGCAGAGGGGAGATACAGGTGAAATTCATTTGCCCCGGTCGAATTAATGGCCTCTGTAATGTTGTATTCTTTGATCCCGTGACCCGGCATTATGATGACCCGTCCCTTTGCCTGATCAATGAGTTTGCGGATGATGAGCGAGCCATCAATGGCAGAATCACTTTGCCCCGAGGTCAGAATTCTTTCAATTCCAAGTTCAATAATGTCTTCCATGGCCCGGAAGGGATCATTGGTCATATCAAAAGCCCGGTGGAACGTGATGCCCATCGGACGTGCCAGGCAAACCAGTTCCGCCATCCGGGGCCGGTCAACTGTGCCATCCGCATTAAGAATTCCAGTGACTATACCGTCGGCACCCAGTGATCTGGCCATTTTTATATCCTCCCTCATAACCTGAAATTCTTCGGGGGTATACAGGAAATCGCCACCTCTTGGCCGGATCATCACGTACACCGGAATGGGTAACAGTTGTTTTGCGAGGATGATGCTTCCCGCTGAAGGAGTACAGCCTCCATCGGTCATGTTTTCACAGAGTTCTACACGGTCGGCTCCACCTTTCCAGGCCTCTGCCGCTGATCGTGCCGAGTTAACACAAGCTTCGAAGATCATAACCATTATATTTTTTGATCGCAGTTTCTGCAAATACCGATTTCTTTTCTCCCTTTCAAAATCTGTTGTCTGAACCGGTGATATTTTTCATTCCTCCAAATCTGGGTGAATGATTCATGATTGATGTTTCCCATTTTAAATCCGGCATCTTTGTCATAACAGCAGGGAACCACATCGCCTTCCCAGGTAAAAACAGCTGAACTCCACATCCGCCAGCAGTGATTGGGCAAATGATTGCGGATCTTGTACCTGCTTGTCCCGTCTGGTCCCTGGACTTTGTCATAACGGGCATACCCCGGAAGATCAGGTATCAGGTCATTCCCGTTTTCAAAATTATAAAACTGAGCTGTCTTGATCTTCACTTCGTTTACACCCCATTCTTTGCCAAGACGCCTGATTTCACTGATCTGGTCCTGATTCGTGCGGAAAACAAGGAATTGAAGAATGATTTT
>JBLNAN010000018.1:0-2677 GCA_050259355.1 Syntrophothermus sp.
AATAATATCCCGTAAACCGTCATTGTCCATATCCAGGAAACTGCAGGCAGGAAAAGAAAAAAGTCTGACGGGATGGGATGAAAACGGGAAAATAGTATCCTGGCTTATCATGTGTGCAGAATCTATCGTTCCCCCGTTGATCAGCGTGATGAGTTGCGGGTAATCAATGTCTCCGAGGATAAGATCGGTCAGGCCATCATGATTCAGATCGGTGGCCAGCAGGGTTGAACCGGTATGCCTTTCACCCGTGCAAGTCATGTTGAATGATTTTTTGTAAGGACAAACCACGTTGAGATCCAGAATGTTGGATTCAAGGCCTTCCCGGAAATCACCCCAGCACTTATCTTCCAGTCTCAAATCAAGTGAATCCGGTATTCCATATTTTTCCATCGACAGGTTCCGGTGGTATTCCACGAATGCTCCGAGGCCGAAAAAAGTCAGTAAATCAAGATCACCGTCATGATCCACATCCGTGAAAGCAGGATAATCAGCCGTGGTGATCAGGATTCCGACTTTACCGGTATAATAAAAGGAGGACAGGAGATCTGTTACCAGCTGAAATTTCAGAACCGAATCCGGTGAATTCCTGAACACCCTCGCTCCACCTTCGCCACAGGTAAACAAATCCATTCTCCCATCCTGATCATAATCAATCATCTGAACCCAGTCGTGCAGATCAGGAAAGGCAGAAATATATTGCGGGGCATAGGCATAATTCATTTCTCCGGGAACCGGATTTTCATTGATAAAAGGGATTATCCTGTTGCCATGACGATCAAAAACCACGAGATCGCTGATGCCATCGAGGTTCAGGTCAATACTGCAGAATTGTGCGGAATTCAGTCCGCCGGTCCAGGGAAAAATCAAATCAGGCACGGCAGGTTTCTGCGCTTTCTGATGCAATGGCAGAAAAAATATGAGCAGGAGCACGGGGAGCCGCCTGATTTTTTTAAATGAGCGCATGAACCAAAATTACTTTATTTTTTTACCTTTGAGTATAAAATCTGTTGAATGCCGAAAGTACTGATCATTGATGATGAAAAGAGCATCCGCAATACCTTGCGGGAAATTCTTGCCTACGAACAATTTGAAGTGAATGATGCAGCAGACGGACTGGAAGGTCTGCGCCTGATGGATGAAAACAAGTATGATGTCATTTTGTGTGATATCAAGATGCCCAGGATGGACGGTATCGAAGTGCTTGATGCAGCATTGAAAAAGACCGATACGCCGATCATCATGATTTCGGGTCATGGCAATATCGAGACTGCCGTGGAGGCGATCAAAAAAGGTGCGTATGACTACATTGCCAAGCCGCTGGATCTGAATCGCCTGCTGGTGACGATCCGCAACGCGATGGACAAATCCATGCTGGTTCATGAAACCAAATCGCTGAAGCGGAAGATCAGCGGGGTATACGAGATGATAGGCGATTCGGAAGCCATCCGGCACGTGAAATCCCTGATCAACAGGGTTGCACCTACGGATGCGAGGGTTTTAATTACCGGTGAAAACGGAACGGGTAAAGAACTCGTGGCCCGTTGGCTGCACGCGCAGAGCAACCGTTCTGAAGGGCCTTTTATCGAGGTGAATTGCGCCGCCATTCCTTCGGAACTGATAGAATCGAACCTCTTTGGCCATGAAAAGGGCAGTTTTACCTCTGCCATCAAACAACGAAAAGGCGATTTTGAACTGGCCAGCGGTGGAACACTTTTCCTGGATGAAATCGGCGACATGAGTCTTTCTGCCCAGGCCAAGGTGTTGCGTGCTTTACAGGAGAATAAGATCACAAGGGTTGGAGGCGAAAAGGATATCGCGGTGGATGTAAGGGTAATCGCTGCAACCAATAAAAATCTGAAAGAAGAGATAGAGAAAAAGACATTTCGTGAGGATCTTTACCACCGTCTGAGTGTCATCCTCATCGAGGTCCCCCCGCTGAACAAGCGCCTTGACGATATTCCCCTGCTCAGCCGTCATTTTATTTCCGAGGTGTGCCAGCAAATGGGTAAAGCGTCACCCGAAATCACTGATCAGGCCCTGGAGGAACTGAAGAAGATCCGCTGGACGGGAAATATCCGGGAACTGAGAAACGTGATCGAGCGGCTGGTAATTCTTTGCGAGGGAAAGATCGAAAAGGATGATGTGATCCTTTATGCCCGGCCGGCGATTTAAATTGTAATTCGGTTGTAATTCGGTTGTAATTCGATTGTAATTCGGTTGTAATTCGGTTATTGGGTAATTAAGTTATTATTCTCGTCATAACATCATAACATCATAACGCCATAACGTTAGTTCTTAATACATCTCACCGAAAAAGCATTGGATACTGTTGAAGGATAACG
Source organism: Syntrophothermus sp. (assembly GCA_050259355.1). GTDB lineage: Bacteria > Bacteroidota > Bacteroidia > Bacteroidales > FEN-979 > FEN-979. The sequence continues at coordinate 2,343 of JBLNAN010000018.1, forward strand.
GGACACGCTGTAATTGATCTCATTCAGGCCGTGTGCCCATGCTTTATTGTCAGAGGGAGAGGTAGAAGACCAGAAGAATGTTGCCCAGTTGTCATATTTCCATGAGGTGTTTTGAAATCCCGCTCCATTCAGCAGTGCAAGAAATCCTGAATAACCGCTGTATTTAAGCGCACTTCCCGCGAAAGCTTCGTTGGTCCAGTTGCTGAAAAGCGTCGTCCATTCTGATTCCGATGGAATATGCCAACCCGGTGGACACAATCCGTGTGCCGGTGATGCAGTTTCATATTGCATCAGTTCGTCCCACTGGTACAATGGAAGGCAGGATACCAGCTGGT
>JBLNAN010000019.1:0-4674 GCA_050259355.1 Syntrophothermus sp.
GAGAAACAGAGCGGAAGCCATGGGAACATAGGTAAGCGAAAGTATGGCTGCACCCAGAAGGGCGAAAGCCACTACCTGAGCCATCGGACGGAACATCTTCCCTTCTATCCCCACCAGGGCCATGACCGGCAGGTACACGATAAGGATGATGATCTGGCCGAAAATGGCAGAACTCATCATGCGTTTTGCAGAAAAAAGGACATGTTCATCCATCTGCTGCCGCGACCGGCTTGCTGATCTTGAAACCACATTCTCCACGATGATCACTGCTCCATCGACGATCAGTCCGAAATCAATGGCCCCAAGACTCATCAGATTACCCGAAATCCCGAAAAGGTTCATCATACCCACGGCGAACATCATTGAGAGGGGTATGACCGATGCAACGATCAGTCCTGCACGCAGGTTCCCAAGCATGAGGACAAGAATAAAGATGACAATCAGTGCGCCTTCCAGAAGGTTTTTGGAAACCGTTCCGATTGCCCTGCTCACCAGTTCCGAACGGTCGAGATAGGGTTCAATCTTCACTCCGGCCGGAAGTGATTCCTGGATGGCCTCTATCCTGACCTTCACATTGTCGATCACCTCGTGCGCATTGGCTCCTTTGAGCATCATCACTACACCGCCAACCGCTTCGGAGGTATCCACCACAAAAGCGCCGTACCTGGTCGCACTGCCAAATTGCACCGTCCCTACATCCCTGATGAGCACGGGAACACCTGAAGGATTGTTTTTAACAACGATTTTTTCAATGTCCTCAAGCGATTTTACCAAACCGATTCCCCGGATGAAATAAGCTGTCGGATTTTTATCGATATAGGCGCTGCCCGTGTTTTCGTTATTGTTTTCCAGCGCCGTGAAGATGTCGGTCAGCGTAAGATTCATTCCCCTGAGCCTTTCCGGGTTAACCGAGATTTCGTATTGTTTCACGAATCCCCCGTAGCTATTGATGTCGGCAACACCCGCCGTGCCCAGCATTTCCCTGCGAACTACCCAGTCCTGAAGTGTACGCAACTCCATGGTGGAATATCTTTTTTCCATCCCCTTGTCCACTGCCAGCCGGTACTGGTAAATTTCTCCCAGCCCGCTGGAAATCGGCGCCAGTTCAATTTTTGCCAGGCCTTCCGGGATATTTTCCTCGGCTTCCCGGAGTCGTTCCCCCAGCTGTTGACGGGCCCAGTATACATCCACATCTTCTTTAAAAACGACCGTCACAACTGACAATCCGAGTCTTGAAATAGACCTCAGTTCAACGATATCCGGGATGTTGGCAACCGCGACTTCAACCGGGGCGGTAATAAAACTCTCCACTTCCTGAACGGCCAGCGAGGGAGCAAGGGCAATGATCTGTACCTGGTTATTGGTGATATCGGGAATGGCATCAACGTGAAGCCGTGTGAGCGAGAAAATGCTCCACCCGATAAGGGCCAGGGTACAAAGCCCGATGATGAATTTATTTTTTATGGAAAAGGAAATAATACGTTCTATCATGATCCTGGGGTATAATAAATTTGATGATGATGAGCGGCAAAAACATCAGCCGGTCAGCAGAAAACAGGAAAACAGAAGGAAGGGATTATGCTTTCGGGGGTATCAAAAAATCCTGAAGATGAAGGCTTTTGTATTCCGGGGCAACTTCCCGGTAAGTAAAAACAATAACCGGAACAGCCTTGATACCGGGCATGATGGTGCCGAAGAAGGTGTTCTGGCAGCACTGGCAGGTACAAAACGGAGAGCAGTGATCGGTATGGGTTTCAGAAAAACCAACAGAAGATTGTGAAAAATGGTGATGAACATCTTCAGGATAAATATCGTCACATGGCGTACAGCAAAGCACCAGGATATAGAGTGACAGAAATAATGAAAATGACTTCATCCTTAATAATGAGAGCACAAAAATAAGAAAAAGAACTAATCAAATGAATTTCAAAATTCACCGCCGCTCAGCTGGCTATCAGTGTTGTTTTACAGGCAATACGTTTGTAATGCGACTGTACGACGCCGGTATCAAAGGTTTTCGTACTGATATGCCTGATCTGCATTTCCGGCCGGTGATCCATGAAAAGGGGCATCCCGTGTCCCAGCAGTATCGGCACAACGGTTATAATGAACTCATCCACCAGGTTGCTGATCATCATCTGGTGGATAACATCCGTTCCACCATCAACATAAATATTTTTTCCCGGCTGGCTTTTCAGTTCCCGGATGAGTTTCTCCAGGTCACCATCGTAATAGGTCGTGTTTTCAAGCGGTGGAAATTTCTGACGCGTGAGGATAATAAGTTGCTTATCCTTGTGCGGAAACTCGATACCAAAGCTTCTGACCTTATCATAGGTCTTCCTTCCCATGATCACGGTATCGATATTTTTGATAAAATCGCTGTAACCATAATCCTCGTTTGCCTTTTCTGCCAGTGCCAGCCAGTTCAGTTCACCCTCGGCCGTTGCAATGTATCCGTCGAGACTGGTGGCGACATAAATGATCACTCTGCGCTTCTGGTGCATCCTTCGTCTTTTTAATAAAGTTAACAAAAAGAGCGGGTAAAAACGATGGCAAGTCAATAAAATTATTAACACGACGGGCAAATGGAAATTTCCCGCAGAAAACGCAGAATTAATAAAATAAATATCTTACTTTAAAGGAGAGAAAGAAATAGGCAGGTATGACTGGCCAGGATAATCATAAAAAGTGGAAACAAAAGGGAAATCTTGTTAAGTTTGTGACGGGTGACGGGTGACGGGTGACGAGTGACGGGTGACGAGTGACATATAATTTCACGTAACTCACGCAATTCACGTAACTCACGTAATTCACGTAATTTATGTCCATCTTCCAAATCAACAAACAGCAAATCATCCCGGCTCCGCTGGACACGGTTTGGGATTTTATTTCTGCACCTAAAAACCTGAAGGAAATCACCCCGCCGTCCATGGGTTTTGATATTGTCTCGAAAGATCTTCCGGAAAAAATGTACCCGGGGATGATCATCATGTACAAGGTGAAACCATTTCCGGGGATGAAGGTAACGTGGGTGACGGAGATCACGCAGGTTGCTGAGAAGAAATTCTTTATTGATGAGCAGCGGTCGGGACCCTATGCCATGTGGCATCATCAGCATATTCTTGAACCCGCCGAAAACGGCGTACTGATGAAAGATATCATCACCTACAAGCCGCCTTTCTGGTTTCTGGGAAATATTGCGAATTACCTGATCATCGCTAAGAAATTAGAAGGCATTTTTGAATTCAGGGAAAAGAAACTGAAGGAAAGGTTCTTTTAAATCCTTCTTTTCTTTTTGTCTTCGTGGTAAAAAAAATCGTGTCTCACCACCCGCCATGCGCCATTATTTGATCGTCGATCCTTTCATCACACCGTCCTCCGGCGTTACGAAGAACAATTTACCGTCGGCATTTTCCGCCATCAGGATCATGCCCTGGGATTCGATGCCTTACAGGTTTTTTGGTGCGAGATTCACCAGGATACTTACCCGCTGGCCGATGATCTGTTCCGGCTCAAAATATTCGGCAATGCCTGAAACGACGGTACGCACATCAATTCCGGTATCAATTTTCAGCTTCAGCAGCTTCTTTGTCTTGGCTACTTTCTCAGCTTCCAGGATCACTCCGGCGCGGATATCCAACTTTGAAAAGTCATCAAACTCGATCAGCGGCTTCATGGGCTGAAGCGGGGTTGAGGCGGCTTCATTTGCCTTTTTGGTGTCGAGCAGCCGCTGTACCTGTTCATTTATTTCCGCATCTTCAATTTTGCTGAAGATCAGTTCCGGCTGGGTCAACTGGTGACCTGCCGGGAGCCAGTTGCCGGAGGAGGCCATGTTCCAGTCCTGTACTTGAAAGTCGAGCATCTTCCGGATCTTTTCAGATGAAAATGGAAGGAAAGGCTCACCTACTATGGAAAGTTGAGCACAAATCTGCAGGGAAATATTCAGCACCGTTCCCACCCGCTCCGGATCAGTTTTAAACTGTTTCCATGGCTCGTTATCCGTTAGGTATTTATTCCCCAGCCTTGCAAGGTTCATCATTTCAGCCAGCGCTTCCCTGAAACGGTAATTCCGGATGCTTCCCGCGATACTTTCCGGAAACTTCTTCATGCATTCCACCGTTTCACGGTCGTTGCTGGTAAGTTCCGCAGCGGCCGGCACCTTTCCGCCAAAATAATTGTGCGTCAGCACCAGCGTCCGGTTGATAAAATTACCCAGTATGGCAACCAGCTCGCTGTTGTTGCGCGTTTGGAAGTCCTTCCAGGTAAAGTCGTTGTCCTTGGTTTCCGGAGCATTTGCCGTCAGCACGTACCGCAGCACATCCTGTTTTCCGGGGAAATCCTTCAGGTATTCATGCAGCCACACGGCCCAGTTTCTGGAGGTGGATATCTTGTCTCCTTCCAGATTCAGGAATTCGTTGGCAGGGACGTTATCGGGAAGGATGTAAGTTCCCTCAGCCTTCAGCATGACGGGGAAGATGATGCAATGGAACACGATGTTGTCTTTTCCGATGAAATGCACCATTTTCGTTTCCGGATCTTTCCAGTATTTCTCCCATTCAGGCGTCAGTTCCCGTGTAGCCGAAATATAACCGATTGGCGCATCAAACCACACGTACAACACTTTACCCTCAACGCCTTCAATGGGAACCTTAACGCCCCAGTCGAGGTCGCGGG
>JBLNAN010000020.1:0-6364 GCA_050259355.1 Syntrophothermus sp.
CCACAGGATCGACAGACCCGTCAGCGGAATAGTGGTTTTTGCAAAAACCAGTAAATCACTTTCGAGAATGAACATCCTGCTCAGGGATGGCGGGATCAGGAAAAGTTATTGGGCAGTGGTAAAAAACAAACCTCCGCGCGACAAGGATCATTTGGTGCATTTCCTGCGAAAAAACGAGGCGAAAAATATTTCCGTGGCCAGGGATGAGGAATTCAGCGGATCGAAAAAGGCTGAACTGAAATACGAGGTGATTGGCAAAAGCCAGGAGTATTACCTGCTTCGGGTGGATCTGCTCACGGGCCGTCATCACCAGATCAGGGCTCAGCTTGCTAAAATAGGATGCCCGATCCGGGGAGATGTGAAATATGGTGCCGAAAGGTCCAATCCTGACGGATCCATTCACCTTCACGCGAGGGAAATTCAATTTGTTCATCCTGTTAAAAAAGAAGTAATCACCATCACCGCGGATCCGCCGGCGGACAACCTCTGGAATTTTTTTAAAAATATCAACTAAAGGATGATCAGTACCATTCTACCGGCCGACACTGTTACCGCTAATCCTTTTTTCAACCGGGAATTACCTGCCAGGCCCGTGGCGGATACCACGATGAATTTCCAGAGCATTGTTTTCCCTGAGCCGGTAAAGCTTCCATCATTTTTCAAGGGGCATCAGCTTCAGCCCATACACCATGGTCCTGTTCCTGTAAACACGTACAGTGATTCGTGGATAATGGGCGTTTTTCTGCTTAGTTTCATTCTCCTGGCCTGGGTGAATGTATTTTTTCATAACCGTTTCCGCCAGATCCTTGCAGCACCTTTTTCCAGAAGGTTTATGAACCAGCTTTCCCGTGAAGGAGATCTTTTTTCAGAAAGAATCACCATGGCGCTGAGCATAATCTACCTGCTGATCTTTTCGCTTTTGCTTTTCGAGATCTACAGCCTGTTTTTGAAGCCACGAGTCTCGTTTCCCTTTCCCGATTTCCATCTTTATCTTCTTATCCTGGGAGGACTTACCCTGTACTGGATCCTAAAAATAACCGCAATCAGAATACTCGGATCTATTTTCAGGACCTACCAAACCTCTGACGCGTATATCCAGAATGTTCTCGTGGCGATTTTTCAGACCGCTGTCGTTCTGCTCCCCCTGATGCTTTTTATCGTATACCTGCGGTCGCCGGTTCTGCTTTACACAGCTGCCGGATTATTTGCCCTTATCTTTTTTTTGCAATTCATCAAGGGTTTTCTTATTGGAATATCCTTGACCCGATTTTCCTATTTCTATTTATTTGTGTATCTTTGCAGCCTCGAAATTCTGCCCTGGCTCGTACTAGTCAAGGTGTTCATGATCCGTTATTTCTGAAGTTAATTAAGTAGAATTCCGTTACTCATAAAAATACATAACGCGTTGAAAATTAAGAATATTCTAATATCACAACCCCAGCCGAGCGAACCCGAGAAATCGCCATACTGGGAGCTGACGAAGAAATTCAATGTTAACCTGACTTACAGGAAATTCATCATGATCGAGGGAATTCCCGCGAAGGAATTCAGGAAAGATAAAATTAATATTCCGGATTTCACGGCCGTTATCTTTACCTCAAAAAATGCAGTTGATCATTTTTTCAGGATCTGCAAAGAAATGCGCGTTGAAGTTCCCGACACGATGAAATATTTCTGTGTTTCCGAGTCAACAGCCTATTATCTGCAGAAATATGTTCAGTACAGGAAAAGGAAAGTTTTCCACAGCAAGGAAAACCTCACCGTTCTTGCCGAACTGATCAAAAAGAACAAGAGCGAGAAATTCCTACTTCCCTGCTCCGACGTTCACAAGCAGGAAATTCCCAAGATGCTTGACGACAACAAGATCTTGTACAAGAAAGCCATAATTTACCGTACCCTGGCCAGTGATCTTTCCGACATTGATATCCGGAAATTTGATATGCTGGTATTCTTCAGCCCTTCCGGTATCAAGTCGCTGAAGAAAAATTTCCCTGATTTCGAGCAAAACAGCGTGGTTATTGCAGCTTTTGGATCTTCTACTGCCAAGGCAGTGACGGACGAAGGGCTTCAGCTTGGGATTTCTGCACCCACGCCCTCGGCGCCTTCCATGGCCCTGGCCATTGATCAGTTTCTCCATAACGAGATGAAGAAAAAATAAGATGAAGCAAACTTTCACAAAAGATGAAAGATTGCACCGGAAAATTCTCATTGGGCGTCTCTTCCAGGAAGGCGCCCATTTTTACGTCTATCCCTTCCGTGTCAAATGGATGATCATTCCCCCTGAGAAGAGCCCTGCCCAGCTTCTGATCAGTGTACCGCGGCAATATGTCAAAAAAGCAGTGAACCGGAACTATATCAAGCGACGCATCCGGGAATCGTACCGGCTCAATAAGCCCATCCTGTATACAGAACTGGAAAAGAAGAATATGCAACTGGTATTCAGCGTTTGTTATACTACCAAAGAAATACTTACTTATCAAAAAATCAGCGAGAAAATAATCGTAATTTTACATCGTTTAAGTGAGATATATGCTGAAAGTACTGGGTAAAATTCTGATTTTGATCATCCGCTTTTACCAGGCAGTGATCTCGCCTTACCTGATGCCTTCCTGCCGTTACACGCCATCCTGTTCTGTCTATGGCATTGAAGCCATTCGCAGGCATGGTCCGCTGAAAGGCGGATGGCTCACCCTGAAAAGAATATCCCGATGTGGCCCCTGGGGTGGCAACGGGTATGATCCGGTTCCGGAATAATAATGGAATGATATTAGATAGAAATTACGTTGCTAAAAGTTTATAAAAAGAAAATGAATAACCTGATGATGAAAGCCTTTCTGGCTGTATTCCTATATTTTTTAATGACAGGAATGGTCAGCGCTCAGCCGGCTGTCAAGGCAGATCCCGGATTCGAAGTAGTGAAAAACCTTGACATTTTTGCCTCTGCCATCAAAGAACTGAATACCAATTACGTGGATCCTATCGACCCGGGTGATCTTACCAAATCAGCCATCGACGGTATGCTCGAAGAGCTGGATCCCTATACCAATTATATCCCTGAATCGGAAATTGAAGATTACAAATTCATTACCACGGGGGAATACGGGGGAATTGGCGCCCTGATCCACCAAAATGGTGATTATGTAATCATTTCAGAGCCTTATGAAGGTTCACCCGCGCAAAAGGCGGACCTCCGCGCGGGGGATAAAATTCTCGAGATAAATGGCCAAAATGCAAAAGGAAAGAATTATTCTGATGTCAGCGCCATCCTGAAAGGTCAGTCAGGCACCGAAATCAACATCAAGGTGGAAAGGCCGGGCGAAAAGCAACCCATCAGCAAAAACCTGAAACGGGAGATCATCAAAATTGAAAGCATCCCTTACACCGGTCTACTCGATAACGGTATCGGTTACATCAAGCTGATCAGCTTTACCCAGAAATCTGGCGAGGAAGTCAGGCAGGCCTTCATGAAACTGAAAGAAAACAATGACCTCAAAGGCATCATTATCGACATCAGGGGAAATGGCGGCGGTTTGCTGAACGAAGCCGTTGATATCACGAATATTTTCGTTGACAAGGGAATGGACGTCGTGACAACCAAAGGTAAACTTCCTGATAAAAATCATACCTATAAGACAACGACCTCGCCGGTCGACAAAAATATCCCCCTGGTGATACTGGTCAATGGCCAGAGTGCATCTGCCAGCGAGATCCTTTCGGGATCTATCCAGGATCTTGACCGTGGTGTGATCATTGGCCAGAGGACTTTTGGGAAGGGACTCGTCCAGAATGTCGTTCCACTGAGTTTCAACTCCCAGATGAAGATCACCGTGGCGAAATATTATATCCCCAGCGGCAGATGTATCCAGGCCATCGACTATTCTCATAAAACCAAAGATGGGAAATTCACCACCGTTCCCGACTCTCTCATCACCGCCTTTAAAACAAAAGCCGGCAGGGTGGTTTATGAAGGACGCGGCATCAAGCCGGATATCCACACCAAAAAAGAATCCATCAGCAATATAGCACTCACGCTGTATACCCGGTATCTGGTTTTCGATTACGCGACCAAATACCATATCGAACATCCGCAGATCCCCCCTGCGGAACAGTTTGAAATCACGGATGACATTTATAATGATTTCAAGAATTTCCTGAAGGATAAAGATTACAGCTACAAAACGAAAAGCGAGGAAGCCCTTGAAGATCTGAAAAATGATGCTGAAAAGGAGAAGTATTTTGATGCTATAAAAAATGAATACGAGGTTTTGCACACGCAGATGATCAATGATAAAAAGGGTGATCTTGACAAACATCAGGACCAGGTAAAGGATCTTCTGAAATATGAAATCATATCACGCTATTATTTCCAGAAAGGGAAAGTAGTTGCATCGCTGAAAACTGATAAAGATATCATCGAAGCCAAAAAAACCCTGCTGGACCAGTCGCTTTACAAATCAATTCTTGCAGGCACCTATAAACCGGCCACTGAGCCTGAAGAGGATCCTACCACGCTTGACGAGGTGGTTGGAAGCCTTGAAGAATAATCTGCCCGAGATGGAGAAACAACAGGTTTTTGTTTACCAGGAATATGAACGCCCGGAGGAACTTGATCCGCTGGACAGGGAGTTGCTCACGGCTGCCCGGGAAGCGCTGAAATCATCTTATTCCCCGTATTCCAATTACAAGGTTGGTGCGGCCGTAAGGTTGAAGGATGGAAACATATTTCCCGGCAGCAACCAGGAAAACATGGCTTTCCCTTCTTCGCTTTGTGCCGAAAGGGTGGCATGTTTCTCCGCGTCTGCCGCCAAACCCGGCATTCCTGTAGCAGCCGTTGCAATTACCGCGAAGTCAGCCGGATTTTCAGTCGACCGGCCCGTTACTCCCTGCGGGGGTTGCCGCCAGGTACTAATGGAATATGAAAAGCTGTATAATCAAAAAATACGGGTGATCATGATGGGGGAAACCGGATCGGTTCTGGTGGTTGAAAGCATTGATCAGCTGTTGCCCTTTTCCTTCGATGAACGCAAGCTCCAAAAAAATAATTCATGAAACACAGAATTCTACTCCTTTGCTTGGTTTCTATCATTGCCCTAGCGGCAAAAAATGATAAACCGGCCTACCGGATCTTCAACAACAAAGGGAAAACAGTTTCCTACCAGGACATGCTGGAAACGGCGTCAAAAGCCGATATCATTCTTTTCGGCGAATCCCATACCGATCCGGTCTGCCACTGGCTGGAATTTGAGCTTACAAAAGATCTTTACGAATTGAAGGGAAAGCATTTTGTATTGGGCGCGGAAATGTTTGAACGTGACAACCAGCTGTTGCTTGATGAATATGTTTCGAAAAAGATGATAAGGAAAAAGGATTTTGAGGCAGAGGCAAAGCTATGGAAGAATTACACTACCGATTATGCTCCGATCGTGGATTTTGCTGCAGAAAAGGGAATCAGATTCGTGGGAACCAATGTTCCCAGGAGGTATGCTGCCCTGGTGAATCTGTCGGGCTTTGAAGGACTCGACAGCATCAATGCTTACGAGCGGGCTTTGATCGCTCCGCTGCCCATCAAATATAATCCTGATTTGAAATCCTACAAGGAAATGGCAAATATGGCCGGTCCCAGCCACAGTTCGCCCAATATCGCCAAGGCACAGGCTTTAAAAGATGCTACCATGGCTTATTTCATCATGAAAAATTGTGGTGAAGGCTACACCTTCCTTCATTTCAATGGTTCTTATCATTCTGAAGATTATGAAGGAATTGTCTGGTACCTGAATGATGCCATCAAGCGGCTCGAGATACCGTTAAAGGTGATGACCATCGCGACCATTGATCAGGACACCATTGAAGATCTTAAAGATGAATACAAGGGAAAAGCGGATTTTATCCTCTGCACCCCGTCTTCCTTGACCCGGACAAACTGAGCGCTGTCAACTTCCAATTTTCAACTTCCAATTTTCAATTATCAGATTATTTGATAATGGTAACGAACCTCACTATACAAAGGTGAAATAGGCGTTGATCAGGAAGTTCCAGAGCGTTACGATCAGCGTTGCCACAGCTTTTGAAAGATAAAAATTGACCTTGAACTTGCCGTTCATCAGCCAGATGATGGCACTGTTTATTCCCAGCCCGATCAGGGCGATAATAAAAAACCTGGAGAATTCTGTGGCAATGTGCGGATTATGGCTGTCGAAGGTCCAGACCCGGTTTAGAACATAGTTGCTGGTGGCGGCCAGGATAAATCCGATCGAATTGGCCACGTATTTCTGAAATTTTAAGATCTCCTTGAAAAGATACGTAACGCCGAAATCAATGAAAAGCCCTGAAAATCCGACCAGGCAAAACTTGACAAACTTGAACA
>JBLNAN010000021.1:0-10875 GCA_050259355.1 Syntrophothermus sp.
AGCAGGGACCGGGGTGCATAACTTGTTATACCGGTATACAAATTATTATGGATGCTCATTCGCTGATACCCTGGAGATTCGCATCATCAATGATCCTTTCACCGGCTGCGGGAATATTCTCATGGATCTCCGCGACGGGAGGATGTATTCAACAAAACAATTTGGATCCAGATGCTGGACCACTCAAAACCTGAATTATGGCACCATGATCAGTTTCAACCTGACTCAGCGTGACAACTGCCTGCCCGAAAAATACTGTTTCGACAACAATTTTATTCATTGCGTATCGAAAGGGGGACTTTATCAATGGGATGAAATCATGCGCTTCGAATCCCAGTCCGGGACCCAGGGGCTCTGTCCCCCAGGATGGCATGTGCCGGATGAAAATGACTGGAACAGTTTATTTTCTACATACCAGAATTCCAGTTTCGCGGGAAGTCCTTTGAAATTTTCAGGATATTCAGGCTTTAATGCATTGTTCGCCGGTGCAGAATTCTCAAATAACACCAATACTTTTCTTGATTTTGCCGGCTTTTTCTGGACCTCTTCCCCTCATGGTCCGGCGAAAGCCTGGGCACACGTTATGAACCTGCCTGATCCCTCTGTCAGTTCGTATCCCTCTCCAAGAAATAATGCTTTTTCGGTTAGATGTGTTAAGGATTGAGAGGAGAACCATAAAGAAAACGGCGAAACAACTTTCGCCATTTCGCCATTTTTCTCCTTTTGTCTTCGTCGGGGTGAGAAGACTCGAACTTCCGACCCCTTGCACCCCATGCAAGTACGCTAGCCAACTGCGCCACACCCCGAACTGAAATGCAAAAATAATAAATTTTTTGTATCTTTAATTCCGGAGGATAAATTTAATGCAATCAGGACAATTTTACAGTCGCGGGAAAATTCCCGGAAAGACATTATTTGTCGCACTTTTTTTCATTCTCTTCACGGTATACCTGCTGACTGATACTTTCGATTTTGTTCATTTTTATACCTATCTCTTCCGGGTAAAAGGGCTTTTTAAATTTTCGGCCTCACTGTTCCTCTATACCGGTCTCGTATTTTCCACCACCCTGCTCGTGACCTCCCGGCACCTGTTCCTGAAAATTTTATCCTTCGTCCTCCTGATCTTCACGCTTACCATGGAGGCCAGCTATCTCATCATCAACGGGTATGGGTTCACGTTTACCGAAGCCAGTATATCGCTTAAAGAAACGGCCTTCATCATGGATGCAATCACCACCTTTTTCCCAAAAGTATGGTTCGTCCTGCCGTCTGTGCTGATTTTTGCTTTCTTGTTATTCTGGATCTCCCACTACTATCTTCCCAAGGTTTCCTGGAAACTGTCCGTTCCCGTCAGCCTCTTCTTCTTATCACTGGCCTATTTTGTATTAAAAGGAACAGGCGGACAACAAACCTACCCCACCATGTTTAAAATACCCATCCTGATGGTTTATGCGGTAAACAACCCGGTATACATGGGACCCAGGGATATTGTTCCGGTTTCTCCTGTAAGACTTCCTGCTTACAGGCATATCATCTATCTGGTGGATGAAAGCGTGAGAGGAGATTTCATAACCCTGAACAATGCACGGGAACCGGTAGCCCCTTTTCTGGTTTCCGTCTCCGGAAGGATATGCAATTACGGCATCATGAGCGCGGGCGGGAACTTCAGTGCGAATTCCCAGCTGATCCTGCGCTCAGGAGTAAAAAGTGATTTTTTTCCCGATACTGCACAGCGGTCACTTCGTATTCCCGACATACTTCAGTATGCGAAAAAAGCAGGCTATTACACCATCTACCTTGACGGCCAGAAAAACGTGCTTCAGAACTACATGAAAGAGCCCGACACAAAGTATATTGATTTCTATAAGGGAATTCCTGAACATTATGAAAAACGCGATAGTATTGATTTTAAACTGGCCGACGAACTGGTGAAACTTATGGCGGATACAGCCAGAATGACCTTTACCTATTTTGTAAAAATGGGCGCCCATTTTCATTATGAAAGGTATTATCCGCCTGAACAAAGAATTTATACCCCGGCAATGAAACTCGGGGAGTTGAACAACGACCGTGAGAAAATGGTCAACAGTTTCAGGAACGTGGTTCACTGGAATGTCGATCATTTTTTTTATTACTTGTTAAATAAACTTGGAAGCCGGAAAGACTACATCATCCTTTATACATCCGATCATGGACAAACCCTGCTGGATCACGGGATCCTCTCCACTCATGCCGATGTCAGGCACGCGCATCCCTTTCAGGCCATGGTCCCCTTTTTTATTGTATTTCCTGATTCACTCCAGAAGAAAAACTTCAGATATGTATCAGAAAATTACAATCATCTCACCCATTTCAATATTTTCCCTGGTATTCTGACGCTGATGGGTTACGACTCAGGATGGATCCGGCAACACTATGACCCGTCTTTTTTTGATACCGTAAAAACTACCCGGATTTTCTATTCCGGCATGTTGTTTAACAAGGGGCTGGGTTACAGGAATATCTTTGATACACCTGAAATGATAAAGGTTCAGCAGGAATTAAAGAGGGCGGGGAGATAAATTGATCAAATACAATAAAAAATGAGGATGTTATTCGGCATCCTCATAAAAGTAAAATTACCAACCATTTACAGTGGTCTTCGTCCCTGAATTACCCTGACCAGGATGGCAATGATGGCCAGCACCAGCAGAATATGGATCAGGGAACCTACATGAAAGCCAACAAAGCCTATGAGCCAGGCTATGATCAGTATGACAGCTATAATATAAAGTATGTTTCCCATGACGTTGATCTTTTACTTCGTTTACTGAAGTAAATTTAATGAAACAACGAGGCGGAAATGTTACAGAATTGCAGATTAGAATTACATAATTTTCATTATTTAAATGAAAAAATCAATGTCATTCCCGGGCCTGAAGAAGTATACGGAAGAAGATGAAACTTTGCCAGGGGATCGTGATGGAGGATGAAGATCCCGCAGCCGATACCAATGACCGAACCGGCGAAAACATCAGACGACCAGTGTTTGTCGACGGCCATCCTGTAAGTTGCAGTTACACCGGCAACTGAATACACCAGCACGGGAACCCAGATGGTTTCATGATATTCACCTGCAATAACGGTGGCAATGGCAAATATCGCTGAAGAGTGTCCTGAAGGAAATGAATTGTAGGAAATCTTGGCCAGGGGTCCTTCCCATTGAAAAGGGTCGGGAGGATCATCCTGGTAGGGTCTGTGCCTGTGTGCCAATTGCTTGATGACGCCGGTGGTGATAGCTGCCAGCAAATATGCTTCGGCACCCCTTATGGCAGTTCGTTGTGCCCGCCGATCATCTTTAAAATAGCCAACACCATAAAATAATCCAAGTATGGGCAGACTGATCAGTCCATTCCCCATTGGAGAAAAGAAATATTTTGAAGTCTGGTCGATGGCATTATTTCTTTTTGAGGAAAAGAATTGCTGAATTTGCCGGTCCTGCGACATCAGAAGGAAAACACCGCCGGTAGTTCCTGCAACACCTATTGCATAAGCCAGGGGTTCTGTAAAAGAAGGTGCCCTTACGGAATCAGTGGGTTGTGAATACGAATCAAGCGGGAATATCAGAAGGATACCAATTAAAAACGGGGATCTGAATGTGATCCCCGTTTTTCTGATGAAAGAACAAAATGTAACCAGAGCTTTCATTTTCCATTTTGCTGACGGGAATTCCGCTCTGTTCTGTTTTCCAGCCGCGATTCCCGCTGTGCGGCAGGCTGCCGGGTAGTTTGTTGTCTTACGGAGGGTTGCTGCCTCTCAGGTTGACCCTGCCTTACATCTCTTTTTGAAGCATTCGGTTTAGGCTGTTCCCTTACCTGATTTTGCTGCTGGTCCACTTGCTGCTTTTGCCGCTGAACCTGCTGCTGTCTGAGTTCCTGCTGACGGTTATTACGTTCCTGAACCATTCTTTCCTGTTGCTGGCGTTCCCGGTCGGTTTGCATCTGCATTTGTCTTGAATCCCTGGGTTGTTCCTTCTGGAAGCGTTGATCATTTCCGGATTGCCTCATTTTCTGCTGATCCTGCTGAACTCTTGTATCTTTGGTAGGTTGTCTTTTGACATCTACCCGCTGGTTACCATTACGCTGGTTGGCATTTTGCTGGTTTCCAACTTGCTGAGTCCCTGCCCTTTCCTGACGCAGATCAGAACTCCTTCGCTCGTTTACCGGTTTTACATCCTGGTACCTTGCCACTCTTGAAGGGGCGACTCTACGGTTATCACCCGCGCGGCTTTCCACCCGCGGTCTGTACAGCTGAACCTGATCTTTTCCGATCATTCTCTGCGAAGGCGAACCGGCATCCCTGACCTGAACCTGGCGTATTTTCTGGCCGGTTTCACGTTGGATCTCCCGTCTGTCCGGACCCGAAATATACGTGATATTCCGTCCATGATCAATGTAAGTATTGTTTATTACGGTGGAATTGTTGATGATGGTAACATTTTCTCTCGGATTCAAACAATACCTGTGGAAGTCGGGCCGGTACAAATAACGGTCGGGTACAAAAACCCAGTAATTGGCCGGAATGGAATAATTGGTAATGGCAATATTAATGTTGACGCCGGGGCCCATTGGAGCCCAGCCATAATACCCGTTGGCGTGACGCCAGGTCACCCAGGCCGGTCCCCATTCATTTCCGGGAATCCAGATGGATCCGTACATAGGGTCAAATGTCCATCTTCCATAGTGGAAAGGTGCCCACCCCCAGGGATAGTCAGAAATCCAGGTCCATCCGTAAACGGTATAAACCCAGTGGCCATTGGTGGCATAAGGCTGAAATCCAGGATCTACATCAGGTATCCATACATACCCGTAATTCTGATCCATTACCCAGGTTCCGTAAGGACTAAGGTTGTCGTAAAAAACCTGGAAATTTACATCATAATCCTGTGCGAGAGTAGCTTTGGGAGTTGCAACGCTGATGAGAAGAACAATCAGCAACATGGAAAATCTGTTCACCGTTTTCATAACTTAAGTTTTTTGAGTTCTTTGGGTATGAAACGGTGAACAGCAATAGGTATGCCAATCAGATATTCTTTATCCCGGCGACCTGTTTCCACTGGGAAAACTGCTCCTGGTAGACGCCGGGTTTTGGCGGTTTAGGAGGCCGTGAATGCCTCGGTCCTGCTGGCCTTGGAGCACAGGACCCCGCGAGGAAGACCATGAAAATAAAAAAAAAACAATTTTTTCATGTTCTTTTAAATGTTTATGAGCTTTTTGGCCTTTTTCTTTTCTCTTTCGGTGAAATGAACAATATCATCAGTTATTTTTCCCAGTTCATCTTTTCCGGTTTCAACAATCTCCTGTAAGGCTTTCTGATATTTGTATCCTTTCTTCAACAGTTTCTTCTGCAAGCGCTTTCCTTCATTTCCTGTGAAAAAAACATAACGTACCGCAAGGGATATCCCTACGATTGCCAGTATTCCATAAAATGTTTTCATGATCTTGTTTTTTTTAATTTATGAACCAAAATTAAGTAGATGAAGATGGGAGGTTGTTACATGAATACAGCCTTTTTTTACAGAATTAACACATGGTTATATTCAACGCTTCCCTTATCTGATGGGAATATTGTAATTTTTGTAAAAGATTATGTAACGGGATAAAGCGCTGTTTATATGAATTTTGTAGAAAGAAAAGTATTAATCAAATTAAACAAAAACAAGATCATATGAAAGCTAATTTTTTTAAGGTATTATCCCTTATATCATTCTTTATATTAGGATCCATCGGATTATCAGCTCAAACAGGAACAAGTACCGGTAGTGGTAGTCAGGACAATCAATATAAGAGTGGATCACAGGGAGATACAATAACCAAAGAGAAGAAATCAACATCTAAAACAAAGAAAACAACCAAGACAACCACCAAGACGGGGACGGGAACTTCCACGGAAACGAAAAGTGGTACCACTGGTACCGGAACTTACGAGAGCGGAAGTGGTACAACCGGTAGTGGTACAGGAACGGGCTCAGGTACTGGTAGCGGTACGGGAACCGGCAGCGGAACTTATGGAACTGGAACCAATACCGGAACCGGAACTGGAACGGGTACTGGAACGGGAACTTACGGAACCGGTGAGCGGACTGATGCACCCGGTATGAATCGTGGTACAGGAACTGAAAACAGTAAATACGGAACCGGAACTGAAAACAACAGTAAATCTGGAACCGGCGTTGAAACGGGTACCGGAACCGGTGAATATGGTACCGGAGTAGGAACCGGCACCGAAAGTCAGGATACCAATAAAAATGTCAACTGGCAGGATCGCGATAACCCTAATATGAACCAGGGTACCTACGACAATCCCCAGGACCGGACTAAGGTGAATGAAAAGACCAGCACCATGGGTACTGAGAAAACCGGAACCGGAACAAATACCAGCACGGGTACCTATGGTACAGGAACTGGTACTGGTACTGGTACAGGAACCAATTCGAATTCAGGAACCTATGGAACAGGAAATTATGGGACAGGAACGGGGACAGGATCGGATAAAAAAGCCAGTGAGAGAACAGATGCTCCGGGCTATAGTGGTTCTGCATCAGGCAGTTTTTCTCCAAAGGAAACAGATTTTGTTAAAGATGCAGCAAGCGCAGGCTTAATGGAAGTTGAATTAGGAAGACTGGCACAAACCAAAGCCAGCAATCCGAGGGTTGCAGCATTTGGCGCCATGATGGTAAGAGATCACACCAAAGCCAACAGTGAATTAAAATCAGTTGCTACACGGAAAAGTGTTACCGTGGGATCAGCCATGGAAGAAAAAGACCGTGCAATGGTTGAAAAATTGCGTGGAAAATCAGGTGCTGATTTTGATAAGGAATACATGAACATGATGGTTGAAGATCATGAAAAGGATGTAAATAAATTTAAAGATCAGTCACGTGACGCAAACGATCCTGATCTGAAGAACTTTGCATCAAAAACACTTCCCAAACTGCAAATGCACCTTGATTCGGCCAAAGCCATTCAGAGTTCACTTAAAAAATAATCATCAGGAATTTTTATAAACAGGATAATGATCTTTCCTGTTTAATATATCCCCGCGGCAGAAGTTTTCTGACCGCGGGTTTTTTTTACAAATGAAACCCGTAGGGTTCTTTATCCAGAATCGGAGACCACTGGTTGATGATCTTCTTATAGGCATTACCCACTGCCCTTATGTTTCTGTTGATATCATACAAGCCCAAACTATTCACATTTCCGCTGTCTTTTCGAAGGGCTGTATCCCAGTCAACCTGATCAATCAGGCTGTACCATGTAAATCCAAGCAAAGGAACCCCATCGGCCCTCAGCTGCATGGCATTCGTCCACTGTTTTTTCAGCCACTCCGTGGAAAGCGGTTCAAGAATATTGGTTTCGGTGTGCATTACCGGAAGGTTATATCTCCTGAAATATTGCTGGGTAATAACATGATAACCAAAAATTTCACCCGAGGCAATGGTAGAACCATCCTCCCTGACCAGGTGTTCATTGGTAATGTAATAATCATTCCCCATGATGCACCGGTAAGTATTTCCATTGTCCATAAACCACTGGTATTCTTCCCTGGACATGCCATTTTGCAGCAGGTACTCGTACATCGGAACACTGATGGGATATCCATACACCAGATCAAGCGATAAGAACCTGCGTTCATTTAAAGCCTGGGACTGTGGAATACAGGAAGGCTCCTCAGGATGATAATATTCTGCCGATTCACTCTGAATAAAAACCGCATTCGGTTCCACTGCCAGAATGGCTTTTGAAGCCAGGATATTTGCTTTGCAAAGATTTTTTATGGCATTAACGAAATACCGGTCACCCGACAACCTTTCATTCCACCATCCATACTGGGCCGAAAACATAGCCGCTATGAAAATTTCATTAATCGGGGTATAGATCTTGACCCACGGATAACGCTTCGCAAAGGCGGTTGCATATTCCGCAAAAAAAACCGGAAATTCAGGATTCTGAAAATTTCCCAGCCAGTCAGGAACGCCGAAATGACAAAGATCAGTGATAGGCGTGATCTTCAGTCGTTTCAATTCATTAAATGTAACATCGGTAAAGCTCCAGTCATAAGTTCCAGGGCCAATAAATGCGGAAAAAAAAGGAGGACCGTATCTTAAAAAGTTTATCCCCATTTCCTTGACCAGATGAAAATCGGTTTCCCAGTATTTATAATGATGTGCTTTTTCCATCTCATCGATTCGTTTAATAGTACCGTCAGGAAGAGCAATAGTAGGATAACTGTTCTCAATCCCGGTTGCGAACATGAAATTTTTCATCGTGGGAACATTGAATTGTATTGCCATTTGATTAACCCTTAGACCGCGGCAGCAAGTGTATTATTAAATTCTCTGAGAAAATGATAGAGCAATTGTTCAAGCGGGGGTAAAGATATTCCCCGGGAGCTCATCAGCACCGAATAGCTCGGCCGGCGGGCGACATCATTCATCTGCCCCGCGGTGGTGGGCTGAATCACCAGATGTTTTTGCCCGGCAAGATCAATGGCCAGTCGTGCAAATTCAAATTGTGATAATCCTTCTTTGCTGGAGATGTGCCAGATACCGCTTTCATTGTCGATCAAAAGATCCAGGGCCAGGTTGACCAGTTCAGGAACATACGCTGGAGAAGAAATGACATCTGAAGAGAAAAATACCGGCAAATCAACTCCTTCACCAGTTTCATTTTTGGTAAGAAGTCTTACCAAAAAATCGTCCGGGTTCCATGGATTAAAAAATGAGCTGCTCCTGATAATCAGTATATCACTGTTCAGGTTCAGTATCCGTTCTTCAGCCATGCGTTTTGATAATCCGAAGGTATTGAGCGGAGCTGTAATATCTTTTTCTATATAAGGATTTCTTTTTCTTCCGTTGAATACCTGGTCAGTCGAAAAAGTCATGAGGCGCATTTCTTCCATGGCGCAGACTTTAGCAAGCACGATTGCCCCCATCGTGTTTTCCCTGAAACAGCGGATGGGCTCCATCTCAGCCTCATCAATCCCTGAATAACCTGCAGCGTTTATTACCGCCCAGGGATTGTACTGGTGAATCCTTTTACGGATGGTTTCTTCTGAAGTGATGTCCAGCATATCCCGGCCCAGTGGAACATAAACAATTCCTCGCATCTGGCATTGTCTCGCTATAGCTTTTCCAAGTGCACCATTCGCCCCGATAATCATCAAAGGTCTCACTTCGCGGTATTTTTCATTTTCTGACTGTAAAAACATTTCTTGTGGGTTGGTTACATTTTTTGCGCCGGGGTAAATGATCCTCACGTCTCTTTTCCACCAGCCCTGTACGGCAAGAAGTGGATGATTGATTTCTTCATTATGGGTAATTTGTCTGATCAACCGGGCAAGTGCCGTGGGCCGGGGCACTCCGGAGCCAAGGTCGAATACTCCCGATTCATATCGTTTAAGGTTTCTTCGCAGGAGCGTGCTCCATCCATATGCGCCCAATACTGACCACGCGGTGATGGCCCTGAAATCTATGCCTTCCGATTGTAGCTTCAGTGCAGTTTGATAGGCTTCATAAAACCAACGCATCTGCTCCTCCCTTGAACATGCCAAATGAACTTCCGATAGCGCCATGGGACTCCCGTAGCGATTCCATGCTTCCTTCAAAAGGTTGTAAAACCCATCGGGCACCGCGTCCACCCTGACACATTCTATATCTGCATAGTTCTGGCGGCCATTCCCGCCTCTCTTTTTCAAAGGGTACCGGGCGTACCTGTGATCAAGAAACCTTTCACTGGTGACATAATAGTTAAGACCCATTATATCCGGCCGAACATCTTCCTGGTTAAAAAAGGATAATTCTTCTTCTGAAATAAAATTCCTGAAGAACCCCCACAAGGGATGTTTTTCATCAAAACGGTTATTGAGAATATCATAGGTGAGCCAACGCCTTTCATTTTCAAAGTCTGCCTGGTATTTTAGATCGGGTGTACTGTGGATACGGCAAATATCCTCCGTCTGGATCAGCCGGGCTCCCGGAATGTGCTTTCTGATCTCCCGCATAGAGAGTATGATCCCTCTTATTTCATTCAGAAACATTTTTACAAATGAAGCATCATCCTTCTTATGCGGATACCAGATCCCGTACAACCCCGAGAATCTTGCCGTTGTAAGTGGTTCATTTACAGGCGTAAATAAATCAAGATGGGGAAATCTTTTTGCAATCAATCCTGCATATTCTGCAAGCTTTTCGGGGAATTCCGGATCCAGGAGATCAGTGCAAAAAGGACCACTGCCATGATGCAGCAATCCGGCTATCGGCTTAATCTTAAGCCGGCGGAGCTCTTCAAGACGTTTTTCATGCAATTTGAAAAATGCATCGGGAGATTTGATGTATTTTTCCCAAAGAAGGGGATAACGTAAGGTCGTTATCCCCAAATCAGCAAATAATGCCAGGTCACCGATTCTTTTTTCATGCCCGTTTAATTCAAGCTGGTCATGAACCTGGTTTTTCACCCTCACAATGGTACATTCCACTCCTCCCCATATCTCAATCCCGCGTTTGTTGTTAAATGTTTCCAAACTGTCTTTCTTTTCTCCAGCAAAATGTGACCCGGCATTATGTCTTTTTATTCAATCTGATAGGTACCGGAAGCCCCGGAACCGTTTACTTTTTCTTTAACCTGGCTATAATTTATATTTGTCAGATCCTCATTAATTTTTTCTTTTTTCTCAAGTGTATCATAAATAATCTTACGCATCCTGTTCCATGTCAAATCCCATGAATTCAGCTTCAGCACCTCTGCCACTTTTCTGAGCCAGTTTTTATCTTCTCTCTGAAGAAATGCCTGGTTGATGGCCGCCATAAATTCCTCAACGGTATCGGCAATATGAACA
>JBLNAN010000022.1:0-18706 GCA_050259355.1 Syntrophothermus sp.
AATTTCCATACTGTCCAATTTATTTTTGAGCTTTGTATTATCAAAGCTTCCGTCATGAAACAATTCTTTATTCTGTTGTTCTGGATTTCTGTATTGCATGCAGCCGCCCAGCAATCTCAAGATTTTATTGATCTGAACAAGTCATGGAAATTCAAACAGGGAGATGACCGGTCATGGGCCAGTCCTTCGTTTGACGATTCCTCCTGGAAAACCATTGCTGTTGACAAGATCTGGGAAAACCAGGGATATGATCCCTATGACGGTTTTGCCTGGTTCAGGTTCAAGGTGGTCATACCTTCTTCCCTGAAGAGGGTAGCAGCCTTGAAGGACAGTCTCAGGATTTACCTCGGGAAGATCAATAATTTTGATCAGACCTATCTGAATGGCAGACTGATCGGGATCAACGGCGATAATTCCGGTCCTGAAAAAGCTAAGGATACTGCTTTCATCCATGCACCGACCAATTTCTGGGATAAAAAAAGATCGTATACACTTGCCGTGAAGGACCCGGCGATTCTCTGGGACAAGGAGAACGTGATTGCCGTGAGGGTGTATGATCAGGGAGGCCAGGGTGGCATGTATACCGGCGACCAGGCCATCCGGATGACCACCCTGGGCGATTATCTGGTCATTGACAACAACCTGGCTCCCTATGATTTGCGGGATGGAAATGTTTCGAAAACCATTCAGGTGAAGAATTCTTCTGCCGCCTATTCGCTGGGCGGAAAATTCCTGATCAGCGCCGTAAACAAATTAACCGGCGAAGAGATCTACCACCAGGAAAAAGAAATTTCTCTTGGTCCGTTAAAGAAAAAGGACTTCATTATCAAAATAAAATCATTGACCCAGTCGGCGCTCATCACCTGTTCATTTATAAACCAAAAGACAAAAACCCGGGTGACTGTCACGGATGAAACGCCCTATATCACCACCCCGCCTGTTTCAGATTATCCCCTGATCAACGGGGCTTCCGTTACTGCGGCGAGGCCGGGACATCCTTTCCAGTACCTGATTGCCGCAACGGGTCTGAGACCTATGAAATTCGAAGCCGAAAATTTGCCTGACGGTTTGAATCTGGATCCTTCAACAGGGATCATAAAGGGAAAGGTTGACAAAGCCGGGGAATATAAAGTACTGCTGAAAGCAACCAACCAGAAAGGCGAATTCACCCGCGAGCTTACCATTTCCATAGGTGATCGTATCTGCCTTACTCCGCCCATGGGATGGAACAGCTGGAACTGCTGGGGAACCGCGGTCGACGAGACGAAGGTAATGGCCAGTGCAAAGGCTTTCAGAGACAAGGGTCTCGCCAATCACGGCTGGACCTATATCAACATTGATGATGCATGGGAAATATACAAAGACAATGAACCCAAGCGGGATGCGGAGGGTAAGATCCTTACCAATGAGAAGTTCAAAAACATGAAAGGGCTGGGCGACAGCATTCACGCCATGGGATTGAAATTCGGGATTTACAGTTCACCAGGTCCCCTCACCTGCGGCGGCTACACGGCAAGTTACCAGCACGAACAGCAGGATGCGGAATCTTTTGCGGGCTGGGGCATCGATTATCTTAAATATGACTGGTGTTCGTATGATAACATTGCCAGGGATACTTCTCTTGCAGAAAGAAAAAAACCCTATTTCATTATGCGTGAGGCACTGAACAAGGTCAACCGGGATATTGTTTATAGTTTATGCCAGTACGGTATGAGCAAGGTGTGGGAATGGGGCGATGAAGTGGGCGGCAATCTGTGGAGGACAACCGGCGATATCACCGACACCTGGGAGAGTCTCAAAGAGATCGGTTTCAGTCAGGTGGAGAACCAGCCTTACGCGAAGCCCGGCAACTGGAATGATCCCGACATGCTGATCGTTGGTAAGGTCGGCTGGGGGCCCAGTCTCCATCCTACCCGTCTCACACCGGATGAGCAGTACACGCACATTTCCTTGTGGTGTTTGCTTTCAGCTCCCTTGCTGATTGGTTGTGATCTGGAGAGCCTCGATGATTTCACGCTCAACCTGCTGACAAACGACGAAGTTCTGGCTATCGACCAGGATCCGCTGGGAAAGCAGGCCAAAAGGGTGATCGTCGAAGGCGATGTCCAGGTTTGGGTAAAGGAGATGGAAAATGGCAGAAAGGCCATCGGCATTTTTAATCTTGGAGAAAAATCGAGCCATTACACGCTTGATTTTACTAAGGCGGGCATTGAGGGAAACGGTGTACTGAGCGACGTGTGGCGGCAAAAGACACTTGATAAAAACGGTACTTCATATACTGCAGATGTACCTTCACATGGCGTGTTGCTGCTCAAGTTTAGCGGCGGAACAAAATCAGGAAGGCGTTAGAACCTATTTGACGGAATGTAGTTTTTGCAAAATCTGCAGATGACGGGGGGTAAGCGCTTCAAAGTTAAAGAGAGAGATTCCCGATGCGCCTCCCTGAATGCTTTTGTTGATAGCCGACCGAAGTTCCCGCGGATGAAGTGATGGAACGTAAAGACCGCTGTACAATGGAATTTTTACTGCCGCGGAACCTTCGGCGGTCTCCGTCCTGATCCAATCCAGATTTTCATTATAAAAACTTTGGTAAAGCATGGGCATTATCTCATCAAGCGTCCAGTTGTTCCAGTCCTGTCGCACCAGTTGCCGGGCAATGCCGGGTCCGGGGAAAACGGCTGCCGTGATTTTCTTATCGTGAAGGTGACATTCTTCCGAGAGTTCATTAACTATTTCCGTGATCTGATCATAACGAAACTGCTTCCATTCCGATGAAGATTCGGGATTTTCCATCAACATGGGATCCGGATACCCGGCTTTCATGAATTTCTCACGGCAATGATTGCAATAACAATAATCATATTGCGGATATTCCTTGTCCTGAATAATATTATACACTGGCCACAGGGCCTGAGGCAGAATCACATCAGGATACCGGATGTAATCAAGATGAATTCCGTCGAGTCCGTTCAGGGTGAGATATTCCAGGATCTTATTCTTCAGATACTGGTGTACTTCAGGATTTGAGGGACAAAGGAACCTGTAATACCCGACATACGCGGGATTGATGATAGAGGATTTGCCTTCCCGGCTGACCACGAACCAGTCGGGGTGATGATGGATCAGGGCGGTGTCATTGTTCATCATGACCGACATCCATTTCTGAACGCTAATTCCATGGCGTGCCGCTAGTGGCAGCATCTTTTTGAGTGTTGCGCCATCTGCACCGGTAAGAATGCCATGAATCCCGACTGAATTAAAGACCGTAAAAACAGAATCCCATTTCAGGTCGTTCCATTCAGAATGGCCATTCATCCAAAGCCATATTTTAAAATCATTTTTCTGCTGATCATTCTTGAAAAGAAATTCTTCAGAATTCACCGCTGATTCTGAAAATTCAAGCCATCCCCATCGCCCGGGAATGTGCATATTTATTTCCTTCATCGGCGACCAGACCCAGTTTTGTTCCGGCAATTCTTTGCCTGAAACCGGATCTTTGATCTTCACATAATTATTCCCCTGAACCCTGGTCTTCCATTCCACTCTTGAAAAATTGATCCTCCACTGAACCCCTTCACCGGGAAAAGAAGTTGTTGATTTCGATTTCATGAGTTCATCCAGGGGGAAGGCCATTTCCACGGTCCAGGAAGTATCTTTGGCAGATGGGTCATTGCATGTGCCATCAACATGAACGGCGGCCTTCAGGTTCCCGAGGTTCCATTCTGTAATGGGTTTCCCACCTTTCAGATAAGCCCGGGTCAGCATCAGGTCCCAGACCGTTCCCAGGGCATTGATCTCGATCTCGGCATAATTCTCTCCGTTCCCTTCAGGATCAAGGAATACTTCAAAATCATTATCATGGAATATCACGGCGTCCCGCTGCTGAAGGGTAGCCCAAACATCCGGTTCCTGAAGCTCGGCAAACAGGTACAGATAATGATCGTCCCAGAGAAGCTTGATTCTTGTTTGCAGGGAAGGCTTGAGCGTATTCTTACCGGTGATATCAACAAAATCATCTGACCATTCTGCCGATTGCCAGTCATCTTCCAGCATTCGTCCGTCGATCGTAACGGGCGCTGTTGTTCTGTAACAGGTGTAATGCTTGTTTTCCTGTGCTTTCAGGAAAAACGGGCAAAGCATGCTGAGGAGCAGTATCTTGATTTTCGTTTTCATCGGGTTATTTCGGGGAGCGGGGCAAATTTAGCAAGCTTCTTTCAGAAATAACTGCTTAATCCTGAATAAAGCTGCCAGATCCCGATCAAGGCAAGAAACAGCGCCGATAGCCCCATGAAAGCATATTGTAAGCGGGGTGCCTTTTCTCTCGAAAGGTGAAACAAAAGCAGAAGGATGGCCGACAAGGTGAACATGGTAAGATAAAAACAAAGCAGAACCAGCAAGGCATTCACGGGGGAAGCTTTCCAGGCGCCAATCACCATGGGTCCCATCACGAGACTCCAACCCAGGTAAGCATTGGGGTTGAGGATATTGATCAGCATGGCATCCTTTATCGTTCTCGCGGCGGTACCTTCGGTGCTGCTTCCGGGACTGCCTTTTCTCCAGGTTTTATAAGCATTCCAGGCAAGGTACAGAAGGAAGAGACCTCCACCGATGCGGATATACTGCAGAAAGACCGGGGGAAGATTGCCCAGGATGAGGAGACAGACAAGGGCAACCGGACCATCGGTGACGGCCGGGACAAAAATGGCAGGAAAAGTCTTTCTCCACCCGTTCTGAAGGGTTTTATTGATGAGGTATATCGTGAGCGGACCCGGCTGAACGCCGGCGGCGAACCCGAAAGAGATGGCAGGAAGAAGAAAAGTCCACATTTGTATTGATAAAATTGCGGTGTAAAATTATCAATTCCCCGTCTGATAACGGTTAATCATTATCCTCCTATCTTTGCAGAACTAAAAAGTTACTTATGAGTCTTGTACTTACTGAATACAAAAATCAGATTGGCTGGATCACGATGAACCATGATGCCAAGAGAAATGCACTGAGTTTTGAGATGCTAACCGATCTGATCAGCGCCTTCCAGATGATGAGAACCCGGAAAGCCAGGGTAGTTATCCTGAGGGCCAACCAGGGAGCAGCCGTTTGGTCGGCAGGTTTTAATATTGATGAACTGCCCCGTGACGGGAGTGACCCGCTGGCATACGACAATCCGCTTCAGAAGGTCATCCGGGAGATCATGGAATTTCCTGCACCCGTTATTGCCATGGCCGAGGGTAGTATATGGGGAGGTGCCTGCAACATTGCTTTTGTTTGCGACATGGTGATCGGTACAAAAGATACCTGTCTTGCCATCACCCCCGCCAAAATCGGCGTACCTTACAACACTTCAGGCATCCTTCAGTTCATTGAGATCATCGGGGCGCATATCGCCAAGGAGATGTTCTTCACGGCAGGGCCTATCTCTGCCGAAAGAGCACATGCACTGGGGATCATCAACTATATCGTTTCGACTGACGAACTGATACCATTCACCACCAAAATGGCGGAGAAGATCATTTCCAACTCTCCCCTGAGCATCCGCGTGATCAAGGAACAACTTAATATCCTGGGAAACGCTTTGCCATTATCTCCCCAGACGTTCGAACACATCGACATGCTTCGCCGCAAAGCCGGCACCAGCAAAGATTACATGGAAGGAATCAAGGCGTTTTATGAAAAGCGCAAACCGGATTTTAAGGGGGAATAAAACCCCCTTTTTCACGGTTACAACTTTACCTCCCTGCATGTGCATGTTCGTGTTCTTCCTGAACAGCGTAGTGCTTATATCCTGAAAAATCAATATTTACACAAGGTTCATTCCCAACAACCCATGCATCGTGACCAGGGGGAATGACACCTGCATCACCGGGGCCAAATTCTATCTCGTTGCCATCATCCATCCTTACCCTCATACGACCTGATATGACGTACAAAGTGTGTGCTGCCTGACAACTGTCGGTATGGGCGATGGGTTTCACTGATTCCGACCATTTCCAGCCCGGCATCATTGTCCCTCTTCCAATGGTCACCTCACCAATCGTAACAACTTCCACCCATCCTTTCGGAAATTCTCTCTTCTCTTCTGCCCTGTCGAGGCTTTTTCTCTGCATCTTTTCCATATTGTTGTTATTTAGAATTATTCCAGACAAAGTTACAACAAAACAGGAGGAAAATGTGATAACATTTTTGCAGGAAAATGGCGAGTGGCGAGTGGCGAATGGCGGAATCTTAATAAACCAAAAACTTACTGATCGCAATCCCATTCCGGGTTTGAAGTTCCAGCAAATAACAGCCCGGTGAGGCAGGGGCAGGAAGGGAAAAATTATTTTGTCCGGAAACGCATTGTTTACTTTTTTCACAGATGATTCTTCCTGAAAGATCAAATATCCTGACGGATGCTTTTTCCTCCCTTCCGGTATGAAATGAAAACCGAAGATCCTTCCCTGCATGAACAGGATTGGGATAGATCGTCAGATCAAAAATCCCCGGAAGGTCTTCCGCGGATACGATCATATCCATCGGCACCCGGATGAACTTTGGCCGATAGGAATCTGCATCCATACGGTCGGTAAAGATATTCACACATTCCGACGGACAGACATATGGATCGAGCGTGTCGACCCTGTCGTTTACGTTATAACCGATGAGAAGTTCATTGTTTTCGATATTCCACGGGTGAGCCTGGGCGTTGTACGTCAGCAGGTAATGGTTATTGAACGTGCTCTCTTCGGTGTAAAGCAACTTCTTGCTGCCAAACGGACCTTGCGGCTGCATAGCATCCATGGAGTAAATCTCGCGTCCCAGGCCACATTCAAGGTAACCGTTTTCCTGTGTAACCAGAACGTACCGGTTTTGATAAGGAAAAACGGTAAACCCAGGCGAAACCGGTTCATCGGAAATTTTCTGCATGTCACTGGAAAAAACACTCCATCCATTGCCGGTATAGTATTCCAGCCTGGAAAGCGGGTTATTGATATCGCATCGCGCCAGTACCGGCTCCCAAACGATCCAGTTTAGTTTATTGCCATAGAGGTACAATTTCCCTGCAGCTTCATCCGGAACCACTGCTCTTCCGAAGATGGCGGCAATTGGGGTGTTGACCCGGTAAATACCGATTTGTGCCAGATCGGGGAAATGAAGCTTAACAAGATAGCATCCGAGATAAGCCAGGGTAGTGCTCTGGTATCTTTCCAGAAAAATAAAAACAGTATCATTCCGTACATATCCTGCGCCCGGCCAGAACAAGGCTGTATCGTTGGGTACCAGTTTGAACGTGGTCATGTTCACGCCCGTCATCGTAGTATCCAGAATGGTTTTGAAGAAATTCCTGTCAACCGAATCCTGCACCATGAAGCAATTGCGAACCTGGAAAAGACAGGGCAGCGTGTTATCCGGGTTCACGGGCACGGTATAACTGTCGCCAAACAGCCAGATCACGCGGTTATCCGGAAGCTTCACCGATAGGGTCGCATCGCCTGCTGTCCACCCGCCGAAATTCCTGCGGAAGTAATTTGTCCAGGTGGAATCGAACACTGACTGGGAAAAGGCAGAAGTGCAGGAAAAAAGGAGAATGACAACTATCAGTTTTTTCATAATCAGATAAAAAGTGGCAAAGCGTAAAACACACTTCACCACTTTTTTTTAACATTTACCGGAAACCTTTATGCTAACCTGGCGTTGAGGGTAATATCCACGGCTCTCAGGGCACGTGAGATGGGGCAGCCTTCCTTGGCGCCTTTGGCCAGTTCTTCAAATTTGTCACTGGTGATTCCGGGAACAACACCGGTGAGGTTCAGGGTAATGTTGGTGATCTCGTTGTGATCATCCACCTTGTCGAAGTTGACGACGGCCTCAACTTTCAGTTCGGTCGGGACAAAGCCGGCTCCGGTGAGGGCAAAGCTAAGTGCCATCGCGAAACATCCGCCATGTGCGGCAGCGATAAGCTCTTCCGGGTTTGTGCCTTCCACCCCTTCTTCATTCTTGAAGCGGGTGGTAAATGAATAAGGGGTATCCTTGAAAACCCCGCTGACGGAGGTTAAAGTTCCTTTGCCTTCGAGGCCGTTACCATGCCAAATGGCTGTTGCTTTACGTTTCATCTTTTTATCAGATTTTTTATCAAAAATAGAAAAAAAGAGAATGAAAAAGAGAATGAGAATTCAAAATGTGATTTCTCATTCTCCATATCTTTTTGGCCATTCCAAAAGAAAGCTTTACTTTCGCGCCTTGATAAATCCCTCAGGGTATGCCCAACAAAATCAAAATTTTCTCTGGAAGAGCCACCCATTATCTGGCCGAGAAGATCGCCCACAGTTATGGAACTGAACTCGGGAGAGTTGTTGTAACCGATTTCTGTGACGGAGAATTTCAACCTTCCTTTGAAGAAAATATCAGGGGAAATGATATTTTCATCGTACAGTCCACATTCGCCCCTGCAACCAATCTCCTGGAGTTGCTGATGCTGATCGATGCTGCCCGCAGGGCCTCCGCGAGAAATATCATCGCGGTGATACCCTATTTCGGATATGCCCGTCAGGACAGGAAAGACCAGCCGCGTGTTTCCATCGCGTCAAAGCTGATGGCCAACCTGCTTTCCACTGCCGGTGTTCAGCGGATCATCACCATTGACCTGCATGCAGACCAGATCCAGGGATTTTTTGATGTACCCGTGGATCATCTTTTTGCATCATCGATATTTGTGCCTTACCTGCGCAAACTGAATCTCCCGAACCTGACCATGGCCTCTCCCGATACAGGGGGTACCCGCCGTGTGGCCACCTATGCAAAATTTCTGGGAACCGATTTCGTGATCTGTTACAAGCAGAGAGGAAAACCAAACCAGGTAGACAAGATGGCGCTGGTAGGTGAAGTAGAAGGCAGGGATGTAGTTCTTGTAGATGATATCGTTGACACAGCGGGAACGCTGACCAAGGCGGCAAATATCATCATGGACAATGGCGCCAGCAGCGTGAGAGCAATGTGCACGCATCCGATCTTTTCACAGAAGGCACTGGAAAAAATAGAAGCTTCACCCCTCACGGAAATGATCGTTACCGATACCATTCCGCTGCAGCGTGAAAGTCAAAAGGTAAAAGTGCTTTCCACGGCTCCCCTGTTCGCGGAAGTCATCAAGCGCGTTGAAAGTCATGAATCGATCAGCTCGCTTTTCAAATTTACCGGAAAGTAACCCTTGACATAAAAGAAAAAACCGGAAATTTGCCGGTCCGTTTATCATAAACCATTAACAACAACAAAAATGAAAACAGTATCATTGAGCGGTTCTCCGAGAGAGAACGTAGGGAAAAAAGATGCTAAAATCAACAGGAAACAGGGCATGGTTCCCTGCGTCATGTATGGCAGCGGAAAGCAATCTCATTTTTTGGTAAATGACAAGGCTTTCAGGAAGTATATCTTTACCCCTGAAGTTTATATTATCAAGATTGAGCTCGACGGAAAAGAGCACAACACGGTCATTCAGGATATCCAGTATCACCCTGTGACAGATAACATCCTGCACATCGATTTTCTGGAAATTGTTCCCGGTAAACCGGTTACCATCGGAGTACCCGTCAGGCTGGAAGGCACTGCTCCGGGCGTTCTGAAAGGTGGAAAACTGGATATGAAGTCCCGTAAACTCCTGATCAGGGCCCAGATGGAAGATCTTCCTGATGAAGTTCTCGTTTCAATCGATGGTCTGGACATTGGCCAGTCTGTAAAAGTAAAAGATCTCCAGAGGGATAAAATTTCCTTCCTGGATTCACCCAACAACGTGGTGGTTGCAGTACGTACTGCCCGTACCGTTGTTGAAGAAGTTCCCGGTGCGCCCGGTGCAGCTCCTGCCGCTGAAGCAAAAGAAGAAGGCAAGTAATTGTTTTTTCAATACAGATGAAGGCATAAGGTTCTTAACTTTATGCCTTCTTTTTTTAGATGGAAGAAAGCAAAAAATATCTTATTGCCGGACTGGGTAATATTGGTGATGAATATGCCAATACCCGTCATAATATTGGATTCATCGCCGCCGATGCATTTGTCTCGGCACACAAGGGAAGTTTCCAGACCGGCCGGCTTGCCTCGGTTGCCGAAGTTTCTTTCAAGGGAAGAAAGTTCATTGTCATCAAACCTTCCACCTACATGAATCTGAGTGGCAAAGCTGTCAGGTACTGGATGAACAAGGAAGAAATCCCGCTTTCCAACCTTCTGGTCATTGTTGATGATCTTGCGCTTCCCCTGGGTACCCTCCGCCTGCGGGCCAAAGGCAGCGACGGTGGCCACAACGGACTGATCAGCATCATTGAAAACCTGGAGTCAATGGATTTTGCAAGGTTGCGGATTGGTATCGGGAACGACTTCGCAAAAGGCTATCAGGTGGATTACGTGCTGGGACGATGGACCGCGGAAGAAGAAAAGGTACTGCTCCCCAAAATGGAAAATACTGTTGAGATGATCAGGAGTTTTGCACTTATCGGCCTGGAAAGGACGATGAATTTCTTTAATAAAAAGCCCTGAGCCGACTGCCGACTGCCGACTGTGGACTGCCGACTAATCAAATCCACCCGTTCAGCCAATAGTAGGCAATTGCCGCGTATTCGCGCATCAGCAGTTGCTCGTAGCGGAGCTGGGTCCAGAAATTATAACGGACTGTCAGGTTATCTCCTACTTCCGGAACCCAAAATTTCCTTCCGATTTTTTTTCCATGATAGGTGATATTGGCCTCGATGGCTTCTTCAAAAGTCGGTATGCCATCGGTTTTAATAAATCCCACTTTTCTGAACACCTTGACTGCCCGGTAAAGGTGTTCGGGGGCGGTAACAATGACCAGGGATGGAAGTTTTCCTTTGTTTTTCAGATTCTGAAGTATCATCAGTGCCTGGGAACGGGTGTTGGTCCCGGAATCTTCAAGGAAAATCCGCTCCTCCCGTATCCCGTGTTCTACCAGTTCCTTCTTCATCAGATTCACGGAACTCATCGTGTCTTTGGCATTACCCGGTAACGCAATGATGATTCTGGCGCTGTCGAATGTTTTGGCCAGCTCAGCAGCATACCAGGTGCGCATCAGGCCACTTTCGCTGGGCATACCTCCTCCTCCCATTACAACAATCACCTCCGGTTGTCTGGTGATTCCCGCTTTGCTCATGCTGAGCCGGTACCAGGCATAGAAGGGAAGCGCTGTAAATGCCAGGAGGATCAGCAGGGTGCTGATCATGCCGGCGGTCAGGAAAAAGAGTTTCAGGGCTTTTAGCAAGGTTTTTGGTTGTTATTCGTGGTTATTCAATTGTTATTCGATTGTTATTGGGTAATTAGGTTATTAGGTTATTAGGTTATTATGTAATTGGGTTATTATGTAATTGGGTTATTGGGTTATTAATTAATCGTAATTCGTAATCCGTAATTCGTAATTGAATCTAGTTCGTAATTCGTAATCCGTAATTCGTAATTGAACCTACCTGATCTTCGCCTGAATAACTGAAGCTACGCTGTCAACCGGAATCCGTTCCTGCTGCATGGTATCTCTGTCGCGGATGGTGACGGTGTTATCCTGCAGGGTCTGGTGATCAATGGTAAGGCAGAACGGTGTTCCGATCGCATCCATCCTGCGGTAGCGTCGGCCTATGGTATCCTTCTCCTCGTAATAGCAACGGTAATTCATTTTGAGCATATCCATGATCTCCCGGGCCTTTTCAGGCAGCCCGTCTTTCTTGATCAATGGCAGGATGGCTACCTTAACCGGAGCAAGTACCGGCGGGATACTCAGTACCACTCTCTCTGAGCCGTCTTCCAGCTTCTCTTCACGATAGGCGTGGCTGAGCACCGCGAGGAAGGTGCGGTCGAGACCGATAGACGTTTCCACCACGTATGGAACATAGCTTTCGTTGTTTTCCGTATCAAAATACTGCACCTTTCTGCCGGAATATTCCTGGTGTGCCGAAAGATCAAAATTGGTACGGGAATGAATCCCTTCCAGTTCTTTAAATCCGATCGGGAAGTCAAACTCAATATCCGCTGCCGCGTTGGCATAATGGGCCAGCTTGTCATGATCGTGAAAACGGTATTTTTCGGGTGGGATTCCCAGCGACAGATGCCAGTCCATTCGGGCTTTCTTCCAGTATTCAAACCACTGGAGTTCTTCTCCCGGCCTGACAAAAAACTGCATCTCCATCTGCTCAAACTCGCGCATCCTGAAAAGGAACTGGCGGGCGACAATCTCGTTGCGGAAAGCTTTTCCTATCTGGGCGATACCGAAAGGAATTTTCATTCTTGCCGATTTCTGCACATTCAGGAAGTTGACGAAAATTCCCTGTGCAGTTTCCGGGCGGAGATACACCACATTGGCATTCGTATCTTCATTGACCGACCCCATCTGGGTGGAAAACATCAGGTTGAACTGCCGTACCTCAGTCCAGTTTTTCGTTCCTGAAACAGGACAAACAATACCCAGTTCTTCAATCAATGTCTTTACATCCGCCAGGTCGTTTCGTTCTAATGCAGGGTAGAACCTGTGCTTGATCGCATCGATTTTATCCTGATATTCCTTGACCCGGGGATTGGTGGTACGGTACATGGACTCGTCAAACGATTCACCAAACCGTTGCTTCGCCTTCCCCACCTCTTTCTGGATCTTGTCTTCGATCTTGGCGATATGATCCTCGATGAGCACATCCGCCCGGTATCTTTTTTTGGAGTCCTTGTTGTCGATCATGGGATCATTGAATGCATCCACATGACCGGAAGCTTTCCAGATGGTAGGATGCATGAAAATCGCTGTATCGATTCCAACAATATTTTCATGAAAATATACCATTGACTTCCACCAGTATTCCTTGATGTTGTTTTTCAGTTCAACACCAAAAGGGCCGTAATCGTAAACAGCACTTAGTCCATCATACAGTTCACTCGAGGGGAACACGAACCCATACTCCTTGGCATGGGAAATAATTTTTTTAAATAATTCTTCATTGTTTGCCATGAGACAAAAATAGTGAAAAATGAAGAATGAATCCGCCGCGGCCGATGAAGAGTGGAAAATGAAAAATGAAAAGGGAGATTTTAGGTAAATTTGCTTTTTCAAATCTGACATGATGGACAAAAAGCAATCAGAAAAATATTCCTCAGCCTTCACCCTCTCCGACATGGAGATCTTTATCTTCCCCGAACTCATGTATGCCCTGGTACTTGCCAACATCATGTCACCCGAGATATGGAAATGGAAGGATGATCCCTGGTTCAGCGGCATAACGAAAATGGGTCCCCTGAAAAAGATGCACCGTCTCAAGCAGTTTATCATGGACCATTACAACTTCAACCTGGACCTGGAAACCTGGGGACTTACGGACAAACAAACCGAGATTGACCGGTTCAAAGATTTCATTGATCCGGAAATTATACAGAAATCCAACGCGTTGTTTGGCTATGAAGGTGACAAGTACTATTTCAGCATGGACATCCGTAAGCATTTTGGTCTTGATAATTACAATACCGACGTGATTCCTTACTGGAAAACAGAAACGGTAGAAGCGATGAATGCCTTTCGCTTCAAAGAAGGATATCCTGCGGGGGCCGGCGAATGCGTATCTCTGGCCTGTCTGTATGCCGCGGCTTTGTATGTGGTGGCAGAAGTACCCCTCGAAAACATCTTCCTGATGGGAACGCCGCTGCATTCTCAGAATTTCGTGATGACTGAAGAAGGGGTACTTACAAACAACCGGAGAATTGTCACGAAAGCAATGTGGTACAACGGAACAGAACTTTCAGCTCTTGCCCGCCGGGCGCTGGAGCACGAACACGTTACGCTGGTGGCTCATCTTTCGGGATATATTCATGCTGTTTATCATGATGCAACGATCGATGAAGACAGTTACACGCATTTTAAAACAAAGCTGGAAAAATTTCTGACCACGGGAGTTAATTACGAGATCTTTATCAATTTCTTACGTTATTTTTCAAAGTACCAGAAGCTCTTTCAGCTGAGGATTGATTGCCAGGGAAACGAACGGATAATTTTACTGGAAAAAGCCTTTGGCTATGAACATGGAAGTAAGAACAGACTTGGTGACGACACGGCCAGAAAACTGTATTGCGAAATGGATGAGGAGGATTTTTTGTGTTGCAAGCAAAAGGACAGGATCATGATCTCGCCCGAAAATCCAATTTTCCATCAGAAAAAAACCACCAATTTTATTGAGCTTCTCCAGAATGAATATCCGTCACTATATCAAAACAAGCATTTTATCAATGACTTCAGAAACTTCATTAAAACAAAGCCAAAGCTGCCTGTTCAGAAAAAGAAATTCCTGAAAACCGTACCTTTTATTTTAATGCCCGGAATGAAGAGAGCAGAAATTATCAGTCGTCTTTCCCTGCTGCGGAAAGATTCTGTTATTGCTGATCTGGCCTTTTATGCCGGCAGATTTATGGATGTGTGTGAATGGGAGCCTTTTCTGAAGGCGGCCTATGAAAGGAATCCCGTAACGGTTAAATATTTTGAAGGAAAAGATCTGACACAGGTTTATAAGATCTTATCGGAATGGTCTGACGAATCTATTTATGACGGGAACCGGCTTGCTCAGCCGGATGAAGTGGTGAATTATTTCCGTGGCGACGGGATGGAAAAAGCGATTACCTTCATGAATGTGCTGCGGTCACGAAAAATTGATAACACAATTTCCCAGAAAGGAAACCATATAAAAATCTCTGCGGGAAAAGATACATTTACCTTCATAACGGTGAAGGATCTGGTTTACCGGGAAGCGTAATGGGGTAAACAGAAAGGGGCGGGTTAAAACCCGCCCCTTTTCGAACATTTTGCGGTCGAACCCGCCCTTTTCTTATTCGTTGATGATGATTTTGCTGACCTGGATGGTTTTGCCATTATCCAGGCTGAAGAAATACATCCCGGTTTTCAGGCCACTGATATCAATCGTTTCATTGCCTGAAAGGTTGTTCTTGGAGAACATTTCCCTGCCGGCTGCATCCTTCACAACCAGTTTATAAATCCCGTTTTCAGCCTTGAGAACGATTTTTCCTTTGGCAGGATTAGGGGTCCAGGTGGCAAATTTCGCAGCATTGATATCCCCGGTTCCGTTAACCGGAAGGACGGTAACGGCATAAGCCGTGGATGTTGTGCCATTTCCACAGGTGTTTACACCCGTAACCGTAATTTCCGCGGGGCCCGAATAGCCGGCGTTCCAGGTAATGGAACCGGTTGTAGTGCTTCCGTTGAAGGTCCCGGCATTTGCAGGTGAAACTTCCCAGCTGTACGACGTGGCATATTGGCCGCCCGTTGTGTTGTAATCGGTGCTGGTGCCTGCATTCGGCATGGCAGGTCCCTGGGGTGTACCCGGTGCGGCCGGTGCCTGGGGATCAACCGCCACAACAGCGGATCCGGTCATGTTGTTGGTGCAGTTTGAAAGACTGCTAGCACCCACAACTGTGTAGGTCCCTGCATCGGTCTGGTTGCCGAAGGAAATGGCGCTGCCTGTTCCCGGAAGTACAGCCGTTGTTGCTGTTCCGTCTTTGTATAGCGTATAGTTGATACCGGTTTGTGAATTGCTGACGCCCACCGGAATACCAGCACCGCCGATCGCGCAATAGGTACCTCCCCCGGTAATGTTGTATGCAACAGGACCGGCTTCTATGGTGATATTCAGGTTTGCAGACCATGGACCTTCGCAGCCGCTGTTGATAGCTTTCACCTTGAGGGTTGCAGTTCCGGTCCAGGTATCCGCCCAGTTAATGGTGCAGGAATTGGAAGCCCCGGTAGCAGTTCCCGCCGTGCTGGGTAGCAATTCCCAGAAATAGGAAGTGGCGGGGGTAGTTCCCGTGGTGACATAGTCGGTATTGGCTGAATTCATGCAAAGCTGGGTAGGTCCGGTCGGTGTACCCGGAACGCCAGGGGGATTGCTGATGGTAATGTTGAGTGGGGTTGACCAGGTTCCGGCACCACAGGCATTTGAACCTCTGACCTTGAGAGCGGCGGTACCTGTAAAGGTGCTGCTCCAGTCAATGGTGCAACTGGTTCCGGCAGGGGTCATCACACCGGCATTGGTTGGCTGAAGATCCCAGGTATACGTGGTGGTATTGGGAACAGCAGGCACAGAATAGGTATCCGTGGGGGGATCAATACAATATGCATTGTTTCCAAGGGGCTGTGAAGGCTGAACAGGAATTGCATTGGGTGTGGCATAACCTGGCTTTACGACTTTATTTCCGCGGTTGGTGGTGTTGCTCCAGGCGGTAAGGGTCACGTCGAAGGAACCGGCGGTGTTGTAGGAGACACTGGGGTTCTGAACCGTTGATGAAGAAGGACTTCCGCCCGGGAATGACCATTGCCAGTTTGTGACACCCACCGACTGATCGGTGAAAGAAACATTAAC
Organism: Syntrophothermus sp.; assembly: GCA_050259355.1. Taxonomy (GTDB): domain Bacteria; phylum Bacteroidota; class Bacteroidia; order Bacteroidales; family FEN-979; genus FEN-979. The sequence continues at coordinate 16,362 of JBLNAN010000022.1, forward strand.
GGGTGCACATCCCGAAAGGGGAGAGCCGGTAAAATCAACGGGGATAGGAGCCGGCAGTGCGCTCAGCGCCACTTTTGAGCCGTTATAAATGGTCTTGGTACCATTGTCCTGAACAAATGCAACCAATTCGCATTTTGCAGTAACCCAGCTCGCGTCTTTTGTAAACTGCAGCGTGATGATCTGCATATCACCGGAGGTAAAACTCATGGTGGTACCATTCTGATCGGGGCACATCAGGCGCTCCACATCATGAACCGCCGTCATACAACCCGCGGAAGGCCATGGGGAGGTAGCAATATCGGTTTCCGTCAATACCAGGTGGGCACGAAGATCACTTCCTGAAATGGTACCGACTTTCTTGATGGATAACACGATGTTGTATACGTTGCCGCTGTTGGTCCCGGAGATATCGATAACCAGGGGTGACTGTACGGCATATGCCGCATTGTACAACGGAAGATAGTCTGCATAAACATTACCGCTGGGACAACTTGCCCCGCCGAGGTGTTCACCGGTTCCATCAAAATGAGCCGTTGGATATCCGGTAATGTTGTAATAACTGTTTCTGGCATCCGATGCAGTGTTGGTGAATGCATCGCCATTGTGGTATTCGATGACTGCTACATTGGCACCGCTGGAGAGCAGTTGCTGTGCGCCATTGGCAGCACCCGGGCAGTAAGTGCACCAGGTACCGGTGCCAATTTCCTGGATCACAACGTTGCGCTGGACCTGGGCAAAAAGGTTCATGCCGGCCAATAACATGGTCGTGAAAAGTAATAATTTTCTCATGTTGGATTAGTTAGATGTGATTATTGATGGATACAAATGTATACATTTTCTCATTTTGTATTTAGCATCGCCCCGGAATTTAAATACTATTCAATTTTCATTAACTTTGCTTTTCTAATTTATTAACGACATGAAATACACCGGACAAGAAATCATAGAAATTGCTGTCAGGATAGAACAGAATGGACAGGCTTTTTATTCTTCTGCCGCGCAGATGATAAAAGAACCCAACGACATCAGGAATCTTTTTCTTGATTTAGCTGAAAAAGAAGTGAGTCATGTTGGCGCATTCCAGCACCTTGCTGAAAAATTCGAAGCCGAGAATTTTGAATTCACCATGGATGAATCTTCAGATTATGTTAACCACCTTGCTGATACCCATATTTTTGGGATTAAAGAGGCCGGCATTATGCTTGCCCGCGCGGTGAAAACCACAAAAGAAGCACTGGAGATTGCGCTACGCTTCGAGAATGACAGCATTACCTTTTATGAAGAACTTTATAAGAGAGCGGATACCGGCGCCAGAAAACTGATCCAGGAGATCATTGAAGAGGAAAAATCTCACGCTGCGCTGATCCGATCTTTCCTGTAGTCTACAGGAGCGTTATCAGGAGAAAAGGGAACAATCCCAGCAGCAAAGTAATTCCTGAAAGAACCAGCACGTGCCACTTGAACGAGGCACGTGTTTCTATTTTTATCCCGTCACCTTCCTTCATGAACATTCCTATGATTGGCCTGAAATAATAGGCCACGCTGATGGCAGATCCAAGTAGTGCAACAATCAGCAGCCACAGGTACCCCTTTTCCATGGCTGTTGAGAAAAGATAATATTTGGAAATGAAACCTGCCAGGGGCGGAATACCGGCCAGGGATAACATCGCGACAGCAAGTGCAACGGCTTCCACGGGATTTTTCCTTCCCATGCCTTCGAAGGATGAAAAATGATCATCGCCTTTTGCACCCCGGATCATGGTCAACACACCGAAAGCCGTGATGGTTGCAACTGAATAGGCGGCAGAATACAAAAGAAGCGCACCACCGGATTTGCTGCTGAAGGCAACCACGGCCAGCATCATATAACCTGAATGGGAAATGCTGGAATAAGCCAGCATTCTTTTAAGTCCCTTCTGATAAAGTGCAGTGAAATTACCAACCACGATAGTGAGTACGGCAAACATCCAGATGGTTTGCTCCCAAACCCCGCTGATTGCACCAAAACCGAAGCTGAACAAGCGGTACAAGGCAACGATACCCGCAATCTTTACCACCGTGGCCATAAAAGCCGTTACCAGCGTGGGAGTTCCTTCATAAACGTCGGGTGCCCAGAAATGAAACGGAACAACCGCGATCTTGAAGGCCAGGCCAATGATCATGAGAAATAATCCTGCCAGGAACAAGGGCGGCAGATGAGTGGCGTTTGCAGTTACCCAAACGGAGATTGTTCCAATATCGAAGGAACGGGTTGCACCATAAATCAATGCAATCCCAAATAAAAGAAAAGTGGAAAGAAAGGATCCCAGAAGAAAATATTTAAGTGTGGCCTCGTTGGAGGAAAT
>JBLNAN010000023.1:0-3186 GCA_050259355.1 Syntrophothermus sp.
CCTACAACAATATTCCTGCACTTGAAAAAGCACTGGAAGATCCCAACGTGGCCGGTTTTCTGGTAGAACCTATCCAGGGTGAAGCTGGTGTTTATGTTCCGGATGATGGTTACCTGAAAAAAGCATATGATCTCTGCAAGTCAAAGAATGTTCTTTTTATTGCGGACGAGGTTCAGACCGGTATCGCGCGTACGGGCCGGTTGCTGGCATGCGACTGGGAAGGCGTTCGTCCTGATGTTCTGATACTGGGAAAAGCGCTTTCCGGTGGGGTTTATCCCATCTCCGCCGTCCTGGCTGATGATCACATCATGCTGACGATAAAGCCCGGTGAACATGGATCAACCTTCGGTGGAAACCCGATTGCCAGCCGTGTTGCAGTGGCTGCTCTGGAAGTCATCAGGGATGAGAAACTGGCGGAAAACGCCGAGAAAATGGGTAATATTTTCAGGGAAGAACTTCGCAAGATCAATTCCCCCATGATAGAACTCGTTCGTGGTAAAGGGTTACTTAACGCCGCCGTTATCAAGCCCATGAATGGAAAAACTGCCTGGGATGTTTGTTTGAAGATGCGCGATAATGGTCTTCTTGCTAAACCAACGCATGATCATATTATCCGTTTTGCTCCTCCTCTGGTGATCAATGAGGAACAGGTTCGTGAAGCCGTTGCCATCATCGCCGACTCACTTAAAAGCTTTGAATAGAATTTCTGAAAGTTAAAAACTGAAAAGAGGGTGTCCCGAAAGGCTCACCCTCTTTTTTTATACCGTGATGACTTTCGGCACAGAATCAAAAGGTAGCCATCAGCTTCAGGTTGAACTGCCTGGGTGTTAAGTAATTCGGAACGCCGTACTGGTTGTTGGAGATATCCGTGACCCACAAATACGAGATGGTATTGTTCAGCTGGAGGAGGTTAAACACCTCGAGGGAGATCCAGAGCGACTTAAAAGACCGGAAAGGGTTTTTAGCAGAAAATGTAGTATTCTCGCTTATGATCTGCTTTGATAATCCGATGTCGACTCTCCTGTATGGCGGAATGCGGAAAGTATGGCCGGTTTTCATTGAATTGGGCTGCCACACCGGAAGACCTGTTCCATAAAACAGAGTCAGATTCATTCGCCAGGTGGGATAACCCGGGATGTAATCCTGGAAAAAAATACTGAAATTTACCCGTTGGTCTGTAGGCCTCGGGATCCAGACCCCGTTAATGTTTTCCTTCGTGCTCATGAAGGATAAACTGGCCCATGACTCAGCACCTTTTACAAATTCACCATTGATCCTGAAATCAACCCCCGTGGCATATCCATGGGCATCGTTGTTGCCATAATAGCGGATCTTTAAATTGTCAATATCGTATGGGATCAGATCCTGAAGATATTTATAGTAGGCTTCTCCCACGAATTTGAACATCCGTCCCCAGGCTTTGAAGTAAATATCAGATCCTCCCACGAATTGTATGGCCGTTTGCGCTTTCATGTCAGGAACAATATTTCCTTGAAGATCAGTCAGTTCTCTGAATGATGGCGGCTGGGAATAATATCCACTGGCAAGCCTGAATACCACCTCTTTTTTCCATTTGGGTCTGTAAGAAAAACTAATCCTGGGATTAAACAGGAACTGATGGTTGATATCTGTATAGATGATTCTTGCACCAGCATTGATGGCAAAATCCTGACCTTCAAACGGGCTCCAGGTATCCTGGATAAACGCGGTGTAGCGGTTGTCATTCACGGTGTTGGCCGCCCTGATCACTGCAGTCAGCAGGAGAGGGTCATGCGGGGGATCGGGATTTCCGATTGAATCTGGCGGATGAGGCAGCGTGTACCCCGCAGAATCGTGCATTTCCCATTCGCTGATCTTATTGTAAAAATATTCATGCTGATACTTTATTCCCCATAACACCACCTGTTTCTTCGGTTCCCAGGTTCCGCGGTGTTCTATGTTGAATACAGTTCCATCCAGATAGTTGCGGGCATGATTCATAAATGCCCCCACTCCAAGCACTTCCGTTACCTGACCCTGGGTTTCAGGATCAAAAGTTTCCAGTTTACCGATCCAGTATTCAGCAGAAATATCATAGGTTTCCTGTTCGAAAGTCTGGTAAGCCGAGGAGGTTAATTTCAGGCGGAGGTTTGACTGGGGCTTGTAACCCAGGGTGACTGCCCCCAACCAGTTCTGGTACCGGTCCTTTTCCTGCCCGTCAAAAAACATGGTGATTTGGTAAGCCTCCATCTGGGTGCCGAAGCGGGTATCTCTTGTTTCAGGAATCAACCGGAAAATGTTGGAAGAAAAAGTTCCCAGAACCGAAAGGTCCCATTTTTTTCCGAATTCATGATTGATCATCCCCTGTACGTCGAAGTACCGGGGTTTATAACTGCCTTTCGTATCCAGGCCTTTCAAAAAATATGAATTGGATTTATACCGGATTCCCAAAAGGTACGATGTTTTTTTAGCAACCATCCCTTCAACGTGAGCATTGGCGCCGAGCAGACTTACCTCTGCCGAGGCGGCAAAGGCAGTGGGTCGCTTGTACCGGATATCCAGCACCGACGACATTTTATCACCGAATTTCGCTTCAAAACCACCGGCAGAAAAGGCAATGGAAGAAACCAGATCAGGATTCAAAAAACTTAAACCTTCCTGTTGACCGCTTCTGACAAGGAATGGCCGGTAAATTTCAATATCATTAACAAACACCAGGTTTTCATCATAGCTCCCGCCGCGAACAGAATATTGTGAACTCAATTCATTTCTGGAAGCCACCCCGGGCAGCGTCTTGATCAGGTCTTCAACACCGCCGTTAGCAGTTGGAATAAGATTGATTTCCTTTGGATCCAGCCTGTTGAATGTTCCCTTGCGCATCTGCTGGTCCCGTACCTCGATGGATTCCAGCTCGGTCGTGCTGCGGCTGAGTGTTTTACTAACGTTTCTCTTTTCATCTGCATCCAGCTTCACCTCAAAAGTGATGGATTGAAATCCCATGGAGGAAATCGTGATCGTGATTTTTTTTCCGGCAGGAACTTTTATTTCAAAATAGCCTCTCTGATCTGTCACAGCCCCGGCAGCCATCTCCGAAAATGTGATATTGGCGTTTTGTACGGGTTCTCCCTTATCATCTGAAAGCGTGCCCGAAAGTGTTGCTGTTTTCTGGGCAACAGAAACCAATGATATGAACAGAAATAGGATGAA
>JBLNAN010000024.1:0-3399 GCA_050259355.1 Syntrophothermus sp.
CTGTTTCTTTTCAATCTGCCGCTTGCTGGTCTTGGTTTCCTGGGCCACTGACCGTGAGGTGAGACCTCCGCAAAAGAAGATCATCAGCACAATCCCTGCAAGGTATCGAACGATTGCTGATTTCATTTTAAAATATTCTTTATAATATTGCGTTCTGAATCCAATCCCCAATTCCCCTGATCTTTGAACAGAACAAAAAATATATTCAAGCTTTTCTTCGGGCTTACTTTTCTTCTCTTTCTTTCACCGGCCTGTAAAAAGGAAACCAAGGATCCTGCTCATCAGGATATTCCGGTCGTTCCCGTTAACTTTGCCATTAATCCCAATGGAACGGAATACATCAACCTCAACGGTGTGAACGGCTGGGAGTATCTTACCGGCGGTTACCAGGGCATCCTGGTTTTCAGAAATTCGGTCAGCGAGTTCAAAGCCTATGAAAGATCCTGTCCCTATGACTGGAACAAGACAACCACCAGGCTGGTTGTTGATTCCTCGGGTATTACCGCACGTTGTCCTTCCTGCAATTCAAAATACATTCTGCTTGACGGAACTCCCTATGAAGGTCCGTCCCGGTATTCTCTGCTTCAATACCAGACGTCTTACGACGGAAATTTACTATATATATTTAACTAAACCAAATTTTTAATAACGATAATGCTCTGGTTTATAAGGACCTTCGGCATCAATCCCGAGATATGCAGCCTGCTCGGGCGTCAGTTTAGTTAATTTCACACCCAGTTGCTCCAGATGAAGTCTTGCAACTTCCTCGTCAAGTTTCTTTGATAAACGGTAAACCCCGGTTTCGTAATTGTTCTGCCACAGATCAAGCTGTGCCAGGGTTTGATTGGAGAATGAATTACTCATCACGAAAGAAGGATGCCCGGTTGCACAGCCTAAATTTACCAGCCGGCCCTCGGCCAGCAAATATATGGAGTGACCGTCGGGGTAAGTATATTTATCCACCTGCGGCTTTATGTTGGTTTTAATAACCCCGGGCCAGTTTTCAAGTTGCGATACCTGGATTTCGTTGTCGAAATGGCCGATGTTGCACACGATGGCTTCATCTTTCATTCTGGATAAATCCCGGGCTGTTATCACATCCTTGTTTCCCGTGGTGGTCACCCAGATATTGCCTTCAGGAAGGGCATCTTCCACGGTGGTTACCTCAAAACCTTCCATGGCAGCCTGCAGTGCACAGATGGGATCAATTTCGGTAACAAGTACCCTGGCCCCGTATGATTTCATGGATTTGGCACAGCCTTTTCCCACGTCGCCGTAGCCAAGAACCACGACCACCTTACCGGCGATCATAACATCGGTGGCGCGCTTGATGCCATCTGCAAGGGATTCACGGCAACCGTAAAGGTTATCGAACTTGGATTTGGTAACGGAATCGTTGACATTGATTGCAGGTACGAGGAGCATTCCTTTTTCCTGCATCTGGTAGAGCCGGTGAACACCGGTAGTGGTTTCCTCTGAAACCCCCTTCCATTCCTTTACCACGTTGTGCCAGCGGTTTTTATCTTCAATATAAATTTCCTGTAACAGATCAAGAATGGCTTTTTCTTCTGTATTTCCCGGAACGGCTTTTAAAACATCCGGATTATTTTCGGCTTCATAACCTTTATGAATGAGAAGCGTGGCATCTCCGCCGTCATCCACGATCAGATTCGGGCCTTTTTCGCCGGGGAAGGATAATGCCATGTTGGTACACCACCAGTATTCCGGCAAGGTCTCCCCTTTCCATGCAAAAACAGGTATTCCTTTTGCAGCAATGGCAGCCGCGGCATGATCCTGCGTGGAAAAGATGTTGCAGGAAGCCCAGCGAACATCAGCCCCGAGCTCAACCAGCGTCTCGATTAGCACGGCAGTTTGTATGGTCATGTGCAGTGATCCGCTGATGCGGGCACCCTTTAAAGGCTTCGAAGCCGAAAATTTCTTCCTGATTGACATCAGGCCCGGCATTTCCTTCTCAGCAATATCAATTTCTTTCCTGCCCCAATCGGCAAGTTTCATATCTGCTACCTTATAATTACAAGTCTTGTCCAGCATTATTTTCTCCATTGTTTTTCCTTATTATAAAGAGTGCAAAAATAGGCATTTTCTATTTATGTTGTATTTTTACACCTTCCATAATGACGAAAAAGAGGAAATGCCACTGATACGTAAAGAGAAGCTGACCAATGAAACTCTTCTTGGGATCTGGAAGATTGAAGAATCAGCGGAGGAACTGAAATCGCTGCAGAAACTGTCCATTCCCGAGGAATTGTTTTATGCCGGACTGAAAAATGAAACCCGGAAAAAACACTGGTTGTCTTATCGTCTGATCATAAAAGATATCCCGGGGATTATCGGGCCGGTTTCTTATGATGATTTTGGCAAGCCTTCCCTCCCGAATTCCGGTCATCGGATTTCAGTCTCACATTCAGGAGACTATTCCGCCGTTATGGTAAGCAAAGATGCCGAGCCCGGGATCGATATAGAACAGATCAGGGAAAGGATCGAGAGGGTAAAAGAACGGTTTCTTTCAAAAAGAGAACTCCGGGAACTTGGTGAAGACGATTATCTGAAAAAATTATACGTTTGCTGGGGTATTAAAGAAGCTGTATTCAAGGTCCATGGAAAGCCGGATATTGAATTCAGTCAGGACATTTATATCCATCCTTTTGATTATCAGCCAAAAGGAACCTGTGAAGCAACCCTGGGCCTGAACGGTAAGGAAACCAGGTTCAGCCCTGTGTACGAGGAAATTGAAAATTACATGCTGGTATATACCTGGATAAAAAAAGAAGGATGATTAAAGATATAAGAAAGGAAGCTTCGGAGAGAGTACTGGTGCTGGATGGTGCCATGGGAACCATGATCCAGCGGTATAATCTCGACGAAAATGGATACAGGGGCGAACGTTTCAGTGATTTCAGACATCCGCTGAAGGGCAACAACGATCTCTTGTCGCTCACCCAGCCCCAGATCATCAGCCAGATTCATGAAGATTACCTGTCGGCCGGCGCAGACATTATTGAAACCAATACTTTCAACTCCAACCGGATTTCCATGGCCGATTACCACATGGAACACCTGGTTACGGAACTCAACTTCGCCGCCGCACGTCTGGCCGCGGAAGCTGCTGAGAAATTCAGCCTTCTCAACCCGAACAAGCCCAGGTTTGTCGCCGGCGCTATCGGCCCTACCAACAAAACCGCTTCCCTGTCGCCCGATGTGAACGATCCCTCCTTCCGGGCAATTTCGTTCGATGATCTTTACCAGGCTTATTATGAACAGGCGGAAGGGTTGATGGATGGCGGGGTGGATGTATTTCTCGTTGAAACCATTTTCGATACCCTGAACGCCAAAGCGGCGGTGATGGCCATTCTTGATCTGTTCAGGAACAAGAACCGG
>JBLNAN010000025.1:0-11334 GCA_050259355.1 Syntrophothermus sp.
AAAAGGTTTTGTTTCCACTTTCCGCGAAGCTTGTAGGATTTCCGTCTGCAGTGAAATCCGACAAATTCCATATCCCTCCCTGGTTTTCTGAATGATACATGCTGAAGGACCCGTAGCCCGCATAGGTCCATCCTGCAGCCAGAAGGTACTGGCTGTTTCCGCCGATCGACTGTACCTGATCCAGAAATATCCCGTTGTTCAGCATTGACCACGCGGAAGATCCATCGGAAACAAATACGCCAACATCGGTAGCCGCGTATATTTTACCGGAAATATACTTGAGATCATAAACAGCAGCCGGTGCCAGCCCGTTGTTAAAATCATGCCACGTGATCCCGTTGTCGTCGGAATAGAAAACCCCGCCATTCTCATTGCCGCCATAACCGCCCGCGTAAATCCTCGTTCCCGCCTGAACCAGAGAGGTGATCCCGAGAGAAGTATACAAAACAGTATCCCATGTCAGCCCGTCATCCAGTGAGCGGTAAATCCCGTCAAGGCCCGCAAGCAGTGCATTTCCTGAAAACAAAAGAGAATATACCCCGTACGATCCGAGATGTCTTTCCTGCCAGGTGTATCCCCTGTCATAAGAAAGAAACATTCCCGAAGAATTGGTGGTGACGATTTTATATCCATTTACATCAAAAGTGGATATCCCGCTGCTGGAAGCATTGATGTTCACCTTGTCCCAGGTTAAACCCTCATCTGCTGAAGAATAGAAAAAGGATAGAGCGGAATAGGGATCAAAGTCGAAAACAAACGCCCTGGAAGAAGTGAAACAAAAGTTGCCGCCATTCTGAAGGTACTGTGAATGCGTCCAGGTGGTGCCATAATTATCGGAATAATACAGGCCACAGAGGGCAGGACTGTCATAAAACAGCCAGCCGTAGCAGCGGCCGTTCCGGAAGCCAATGGAGGGCCGGTAATTATACGTTCCGGCAGTGTGGCTTTCCCAGGTTTCACCATCATCATCGGTACGGTAAGTGTCTCCGTTTCCTGCCGAGATAATGTAGGAATCAGTAAACGTGAAAGGTCCGAAAAAATGAGCGGAGGAGACATACAGGGAGGACCAGTGTTCTCCGTTATCGAGTGACCTGTAGAAACCGCCGCCATCTGGCACGAAAACTTTCTGACCGCTGGCATCAATACTGATCATTGTTCCGGTATAATTCACCTGAAATTTCACCTCCCAGCTGACACCGTCTGCTGAGCGTTCGAAACCTCTGTCGGTGATGGCGAAAAGATAATCGCTTCCCGCCGAGATATTGGAGACGGGATACTTGTCACAGCGATGCCAGTTCAATCCCAGATCATCAGAAAAGAAAAGATTATGCTGATAACTGACCGCGTAAACCCTGTTTCCGAAGAATACAATTTTGATGATCTGGCGGTCGATGAGGCCATTCGACCTTTTCTCCCATGTTACACCTTCGTCATGTGAATAATAGATACCGTTTCCCCCGATAAAGAGGTCCATGCCTCTGGCAGCTGAACATGAAAAGTCGTTTTGTGACGGGCCGTTCATCTTCTGCCAGCCGGCCTGGGCTGAAAAACCAAACAGCAGGATCAACAACAGGGATAAAAATGTTTTCATAAGGAAATAATTAGGTTTGGAACAAATGTATAAAAAATTAATAATTTCATTAATTTTCCGTTCCTGTTCAGATAAACAAATCAAGTGATGAAAAATACATTATGGCGATGATGATCCTGGCATTTGCCGGATCTGCCCTGAGGGCACAGATATTTAATGATGCCATGAAAGTGGTAAAGAGCAACCGAAAAGCATCGAGAACCAGTTCAGAGATCCTGCTGCCCGCACGAGTGCAATTCTTCAGGGAGTAATTTAAACCTTCTCGCCTTTTTCTTTTTCCATTTCTTTGGGAACAACCATCAATTTTGAGATCCGGAGAATCTCGTTATCGAACTTCGAATTGAAGGTCTTCAGCTTTTCGTCGAGTTCAAAAAGATTCTTGTCCATCTCCTGATGAAGAGAAATAATCTTTTCACGGTTCACCTTGTGGTTGATATCACTTTCTACTGCAATGTTTTTCACTTTCTCGTCGATCATGGAAGATCGTTCCTGTTCCGTTTCAATACAGTCGTTAATCTGTTTTTTGTACTCTTTCAGCTCATCAGATACATACAGAATATGTTCCTTGTTTTCCCTGAGTTCGCTTTTTAACAGAACGAATTCATTTTCATTTTCCTGGACAAAAGCGGTCAGGGCATCCGAAACTTCCTGCATGCGTTTACCGGTTCTTACCGAGACCATCCGGATATAAAAAAATGATGCGGTTATAAAAAGGAGAAACACCAGGCCTATAATGTAAATTCCTTTTGTAATCCGGTTGTCCTGGCTGCCAAGCGTGGCTTCCGCTTTCCGGAGGTGCAGGGAAGAGGCGGTGAAAGAATCGTTCACGGCCACATTTAAAATCATAATACGGTCAACCAGCGCCTGTAAACTGTCGATGACTTCCGTTTGATCAGCCATTTTTTTCTGAAGGTCAGATGTGCTTTTTCTTGAAGACTGGAGAGCGTCCGAGAGCTTTTTGGTCTCGGTTTGAAATTCGTTTTTTCCCACATATTCATTTCCCTGGGCCGGGAGAAGGATCGCAGGTACAAAAAGTACCACTAACAGTAAATACTTTTTCATGATATAGATAATTTTGGTTATAAATATAATAATAAAAATATAAATGTCAATAAATAATTCTTTTGATTATATTTAAATATGAAGAGAGAGAGATTCTGACAGGCACATCCGGATGGATGTACAGGCACTGGAAAGGGACCTTTTATCCGGATGGTTTTAAAGGAAATCAGCTGATATATTACACGGGTGAATTTAAAACGGTGGAATTGAATTATTCCTTTTACCGGATGCCGGGCGCAAAGGCCTATACCGGCTGGTACGAGCACACGCCCGCGGGTTTCATTTTTGCCGTGAAGATGAACCGGTACATTACCCATCTCAAGCGCCTCATCGTGGACGATGAATCTGAAACATCCCTGAGAAATTTTCTGCAGGATACGCAGGGGCTTAAGGAGAAGCTGGGAGTAATTCTTATCCAGCTCCATCCCCGGCAGGAGATCAACCCGGAAAGACTGGAAAATTTTTTATCTGTTTATACCAAAATTACCGGGGACCTTGAATTTAAACCGGAAACCTGTATTGAATTCAGGAATGCCAGCTGGTTTGCAGAATCCATTTATGAAATTCTGCATAAAAATAATATTTCATTGGTCTTCCCAAGCACGCCAGAGTTCCGGCGGCTCGTGTTTACTGCAGATTTTGCCTATATCCGCATCCATGGATACAATTCCTGGACGGGAGGTATGCTGAAGAAACTCAAAGCCGAAATTGATTCTTATCCGGAAAAGATAAAGCGGGTATACGTCTATTTTAATAATGATTATAACACGTATGCAATTTATAATGCCAGGGAATTTCTCACGCTCATCTGATACCGTTATGGAAATTATGTAAAATATTTACCAAATTATGTAATCCGGTGTCCTTCACACTACTGTAAATTTGAGAATAGGCCATCAGGATTTCAGAAAATCTCTGAAAAAGTACCTCCTGTCCTGATGCAACCGGAAAATGATTGTGGCGACCCGGTTAAATAAAACGCAATTATGGCAAAAAGAATACTTATAACGGGCGGAGCCGGTTTTATTGGTTCTCATCTATGTGATTTTCTTCTGGAAAAAGGATTTAACGTGCGGATACTGGACAACCTGAGCGAGCAGGTTCACGGGAAGCTGCATGTGAAACCATCCTATCTCAACAGTTTCGCCGAGCTGATGATTGGTGACGTACGCGATAAATCGGCCGTTGAAAAAGCCCTGAAGGATGTAGACATTGTTTATCATCTCGCGGCCAAGGTAGGTGTGGGTCAGAGCATGTATGAAATAGCCGGTTACACCGACACCAACAACCTGGGAACCTCTGTCCTGCTTGAAGGTATCATACAGCACCCGGTTGCCAAGCTGATTGTTGCCTCGAGCATGAGTATCTATGGTGAAGGACTTTACCAAACGACTAGCGGGGAACGGGTTCCGGGACATACCCGGGACATCCATGATCTTAAAAAAGGAAGATGGGAGCTGTACAATGAGAAAGGTGACCTTTTGGAGCCTGTTCCCACGCCTGAAGATAAAAAACCATCACTAGCCTCGGTCTATGCGCTTTCCAAATACGATCAGGAACGGTTGTGCCTGATCATCGGCAGGGCGTACCGTATCCCTGTGGTTGCCCTTCGCTTGTTCAACGTTTACGGGACCCGCCAGTCCCTTTCCAATCCTTATACCGGCATACTGGCCATTTTTGCTTCTCGGTACCTGAATGGAAATCCGCCGATGATCTTTGAAGATGGTAACCAGCGAAGGGATTTCGTGAATGTAAAAGATGTGGTAAGGGCATTGGTTCTGGCCTGTGAAAAGGAAGATGCCAATGGCGAGATATTCAACATCGGCAGCGGCAGGAGCTATACCATCAACCAGATCGCGGATCTTTTGAAGGAGATCATGTCGCTGGATGACATCGTACCGGAAATAACCCGGAAATACAGGGTGGGTGATATACGTCATTGTTTCAGTGACATCAGCAAGGCCAGCAAGATCCTGGGATTTGAGCCCAAAGTAGATATTGACGCGGGGTTGGCAGAGCTTACGGCCTGGCTCACCACGCAAAGGGCCATTGATGGTGTTGAAACGGCCCGGAAGGAACTTGAGAAAAGAGGATTAACCATTTGAATGAAAGTCCATGAAGAAAAAGGAACCCAAAAAGTAAGGCAGATAAAATAGCAATAATGATGAAAACCAGTATCATTGAATCACCCCGGAAGATCGTGATCCGGGAAACCGGCATCCCGGTTATCCTTGATGAAGAAGTGCTTGTAAGGCTCCATGGAACCGGGGTTTGCGCCTCCAACCTTCCGGTTTGGGAGGGTCGTGAATGGTTCCAGTATCCTGTTGAACCCGGCTCACCGGGACACGAGGGTTATGGCGTGGTATGCAAGGTGGGCAATAAAGCCGCCGGTCTTCAGGTAGGTGATAACGTGGCGTTGCTTTCCCATCATGCCTTTGCAGAATATGATAAAGCCCTGGCGTCCAATGTGATCAAAATACCATCAGCTATCAATGATCTTCCCTTCCCGGGAGAACCACTTGCTTGTGCCGTCAATATTTTCAGAAGAAGCGATATACGGGAAAATGACACGGTACTGGTGATTGGTACAGGCTTCATGGGTTGCCTGGTGATCCAGATGCTGAAAGATGCCGGAGTGAAGGTGATAGCAACATCCCGGAGGAGCACATCCCTTGAATTTGCTGAAAAGGCAGGCGCGGATCACCTGATACAGTTTAACGATTACCGGAAGACCGTTGAGCAAATCCGGAAACTGGCTGCCGAAGGACTTCCCCGTATTATCGAGGCAACAGGTACACAGATTGCCATAGACCTGGCAACTGAACTGATTGGTACAAGGGGTAAAATGATCATTGCCGGATACCACCAGGACGGGATCAGAACCGTCAATTTCCAGGTATGGAACTGGAAGGGTATCGACGTGATCAATGCTCACGAACGTGAAAATAACGTGTATGTGGAAGGTTTGAAAGAAGCTATTAAGCTTACAGAGAAGGGAATTCTTCGTCCGGGTGAACTCATCACGCATTATTTCGATTTTCAGGACATTGACAAAGCATTCGTGATGCTGAAAAACCGTCCCGATAAATTTTTAAAAGCGATAATTACGTATTAGATCCGCGGCCATGACCAACGCAACTTTGACAGAAACTAAGCCTTGTCTTGCCTTTGCAGGAACCGGATGGATAGGATTAAACCGGATGGATGCTCTTCTGAAGCAGGATATCTGCAGGGCCACCGGGATCTTTGATCCTTTAGCGGAAAGCGTCGTGAGAGCGCGGGAATCTGCCCCAGATGCTACCATTTATGAATCATTTGAGGAAATGGTTGCCATGGAGCCCGATGGAATGGTGATTGCCACCCCCAACGCCCTTCATGCCAGGCAGTCCATCCTGGCACTAAGGGCCGGTATCCCGGTATTTTGTCAGAAACCCCTGGGCAGAAATGCAGAAGAAACCCTGCAGGTGATCAAAACCGCCAGAAATGCCGACAGGCTTCTGGGCGTCGACTTTTCCTATCGCTATACCGACGGAATGCAAAAGATCAGGGAACTCACACAGGCAGGTCAATTGGGAAATATTTTTGCCATCGACCTGGTTTTTAACAGTGCTTTTGGTCCTGATAAAGCCTGGTTCTACGATCCGCGGCTCTCGGGAGGCGGCTGCCTCATCGATCTTGGAATTCACCTTGTTGACCTGGCACTCTGGATTTTGCATTTTCCTTCTGTTGACAATGTAAGTTCCATTCTGGCTGCCAAAGGAAAGATCATCACCGGCGAATCGGTTTTTCTGGCTGAAGACTACATCTCTGCCCAGTTTGAAACCGAAAACGGAACTTCAGTAAGGCTTACCTGCAGCTGGAACCTGCCGGCCGGCCAGGATGCCGAAATCAAAGCCTCGTTTTATGGCACAAAGGCAGCGGCGCTTTTTTACAATGTAAACGGGTCATTGTATGAATTTGAAACCGCAATGTGCCAGGGTACTTCCCGCAGAATAATCAGTCATCCGCCTGATGACTGGGGGCCCCGGGCGCTCATCGACTGGACCACTCAACTTGCGAAGGATGATGCTTACCAGGAAGAAGCCATTGAATACTATTATGTAGCCGACGTGCTGGATAAGATCTATAAACGAAAAATATAAGATGTTCAAGTTTCGCACTATAAAAGGATTGATGACAACCGATAACATCGGCAGTGTCTGGACGTATGCACTGAATCTTGCGAAAGAACTGCGGAAACACAACTTTGAGATCACGCTGGCCATTACCGGCGAGAAGCTTACCGAAGCGCAGATACTGGAATTGGAAGACATTAACTGGTATTTTCAGCCTTTCAAGCAGGAATGGATGGAAAATCCATGGGAGGATATAAAAAAATGCGGTGAATGGCTGATGGAGATTTTGGAGGAGGTGAATCCGGATTTTATTCATCTTAATTCCTGTTCGCTGGGAAGTCTTAACTGGAAAAGACCGGTTGTTGTTACCCTGCATTCCTGTGTAGTGTCATGGTGGGAGGCTGTAAAGAAAGAGAAAATTCCGAGAGAATGGTTTAGATACAAGGGCAATGTGGAGAACGGTATCCGTTCTGCCGACATGGTAGTTACCCCGAGCCGCACCATGATGAATTATGCCGAAAAGAACTATGGGAAGCTACCCAACAAAAAAGTAATCTATAATGGCGGATGCCGCCAGAACTATCAAACCGATATAAAGGAGAAGTATATCTTCAGTATGGGACGAATATGGGATGAGGCGAAAAATATCGACGAGATAGTAAAAGCGGCTCCGCTTATACCCTATAACATTTATATCGCTGGAAACAACCAGGGATATAATACCGCGGATCTGCCTGCAAACGTCCGTTTTATCGGCTACTTGTCACCCACGGAGATCATCAACTGGTTGTCGAGTGCATCGGTTTACCTGCTTCCCGTGAAATACGAACCATTTGGATACACCTTTCTGGAGGCTGCCTTTTCGGGATGTGCTCTGGTAACGGGTGATATTGATTCGATGCGGGAAATATGGGATGATGCGGCCATCTACACCGATACTTCCGATCCACTGAAACTGGCCGAACAGGTTAATGCACTCATGTATGATGATGATTTGCGGGCCGGGATGGCTGAAAAGGCCAGAAAGCGGGCAGAAACCAATTACACACTCGAGAAAATGGCCGAAGAGTACGTAGCTCTGTACCGGCAGATAAAAAATTAAACAAGGAACCTATGAAAATTTACATGTTTTATCATTCGGTAATATCCGACTGGAATAACGGGAACGCTCATTTCCTGAGAGGAATGATCAGTGCGCTCACCGCGAAGGGGCACAAGGTACAGGTGTATGAACCTGCAGATGGCTGGAGTCTTAAGAATCTTCTGGATGAGCAGGGATTAAAGGCGTATTATAATTTCAGAAAATATTATCCGGCTCATACCCCGGTGCTGTATAACGAGGATCTTTTCAATCCTTCCGAACACCTGCTCGACGCCGATCTCGTCATTGTTCATGAGTGGAACAATCCGAAACTGGTTAAGAAACTGGGGGACTTCAGGGCAAAATCAAAGAGCTTCACGCTGCTTTTCCACGACACGCATCACCGGGCGGTTACCGACCCCATGGAAATGCAGAAATTCGATTTGTCAGGTTATGACGGTATCCTGGCATCCGGAGATGCCATCCGGGACATCTATCTTGAAAACCGCTGGGCTGTCAATGCCTGGACCTGGCACGAGGCCGCCGACCTGAATATCTTTCATCCCATGACTTCCCCGAAAATGGAAGGCGACCTGGTATGGATCGGCAACTGGGGCGATGAGGAGCGGACGGAAGAACTTGAGGAATTTCTGATCAAGCCTTCCAGGGATCTGAAACTAAAAACCACCGTGTATGGTGTGCGGTATCCTGAACACGCGAAACAGATGCTGAAAAAGGCAAAGATCACTTATAAAGGATGGATTCCCAATTTTAAAGTTCCGGAAGTGTATTCAAAATACCGGGTGACCATGAATATTCCCAGGAAACCTTATGTGGAGAAACTTCAGGGAATTCCCGCCATCAGGATGTTTGAAGCCATGGCCTGTGGCATTCCGCTGCTGTGTTCCCCCTGGAAGGATACTGAAAAACTTTTCCGCGGGGGGAAGGATTATCTGGTGGCCCAAAATGGTGAAGAGATGAAGGAAAACCTGCTGAGGGTCCTTCACGACCAGGAATTTTCAACCTCCTTGTATGAAAACGCCATGACGACCATCCTCGACCATCACACGTGTGATCACAGGGCGGAAGAGCTCGAGACGATACTGAATCACCTCCGGCCCCGGAATATTCCGAGCGAAAAACTACTTGTCAATAATACAGAATTTAAAACCAGCTAAACATGTCAAAACCTTCGATCGCCTTTTTCGGATCGAGTATCGTTTCTGCTTACTGGAACGGTGCCGCAACTTATTACCGCGGCATCATCAAATACTTGTTCAAACTGGGATACCAGGTGACTTTTTTTGAACCGGATGCCTATGAAAGGCAACAACACCGCGACCTCCCGGATCCATTCTGGTGCCAGGTGGTGGTGTATCCAAATTCGATGCGGGGTGTCGAGCAGGCACTGGATCAGGCCAGATCAGCCGATATCCTTATCAAGGCAAGTGGTGTCGGTGTTTTTGATGAATTTCTCGAGCTGGCAGTGCCGGCCATGCGACGTTCCGGACAAACGATCATCTTCTGGGACGTGGATGCTCCGGCAACACTGGAACGGATCAAGAAAAATCCTGAAGATATCTTCAGAAAACTGATCCCGAGATACGATTATATCCTTACTTACGGAGGCGGATTGCCGGTGGTAAACGCCTACAAAAACATGAATGCAGGCGAATGTATCCCTGTTTACAACGCCCTGGATCCGGATACGCATTTTCCCGTCATTCCTGAAGAACGCTTCATGGCGGATCTGTCTTTCATAGGAAACCGTCTTCCTGACAGGGAAGCCCGGGTAAAGGACTTTTTTCTGAATGTGGCTGAAAAGATGCCCGAAAAGACTTTCATCCTGGGCGGCAACGGGTGGGAAGATCTTCCGTTGTCATCCAACCTGAAGTACATGAGTCATATTTTTACAAGAGATCATAATGCTTTTAACTGTTCTCCCCTGGCAGTGCTCAATATCTCCCGGCAAAGCATGGCGGATTATGGTTTTTCTCCTGCTACCCGGATATTTGAAGCTGCAGGTGCAGGTGCATGCATCATCACCGATCTTTGGGAGGGAATTGATCAGTTTTTTGAACCTGATAAAGAGATTCTTGTTGCAGAAGATGGCCGGGATGTTTTTGATTTCATGAAAATGCTGGATAAACCCAAAGCGAGACAAATCGGTCAGGCTGCCCGGAAAGCCGTTCTGATCAAACATACCTATAAACAACGAGCCCTTCAGGTAGACCAGATCCTGACAAGTAAAATCGTATTTCAGAAAGAATTTATAAACTGATAAAAAATGAATATCGTTATCATCGGGCTATCCATTACTTCGTCATGGGGAAATGGTCATGCCAATACCTACAGAAGCTTTATCAAAGGTCTCAGCAGGAGAGGCCATCACGTGCTTTTTCTTGAAAAAAATGTTCCATGGTATTCAGATAACCGCGATCTGCCCGATCCCGATTTTTGCAAGGTTGGCGTTTACCAGTCTTTTGAAGAACTCCGGAAAAATTATGTACAGGAGGTGAAAACAGCCGACATGGTGATCGTTGGTTCTAATGTTCACGAAGGTATCCTTACGATTCAATGGGTGCAGAAGAAAGCGAGGGGGGTAAAGGCATTTTATGACATTGATACGCCTGTAACGCTTTCCGCCCTGAAAAAAAATTCCTGCAAATATCTTGATGCAGAGCTTATCCCCGGGTTTGATCTTTATCTTTCATTCACTGCAGGAAAAATGTTGTACATTCTTCAGGAGGTTTTCGGGGCCAATAATCCGCACCCTTTTTACTGCTCTGTAGATCCCGCATTGTATTATCCGTCGGATCAGCCGGTAAAATGGGACCTGGGTTATATCGGAACATACAGTGCCGACCGGCAGGGACCGCTTGAACGACTTATGCTTGATGCAGCCAAATCATGGGATAAGGGACGTTTCGTGGTGGCAGGCCCGCAGTATCCGTCATCCATTGAATGGCCGGAAAACGTGGAAAGGATCGATCACCTTGCACCACGGGATCATCCTGCCTTTTATAATCAGCAAAAATACACGCTCAATATTACCCGCCGGGACATGATCGACGCCGGCTATTCCCCGAGTGTCAGGTTGTTTGAAGCCGCGGCCTGCGGCATTCCGGTGATCAGTGATTTCTGGGAGGGATTATTCTCCATTTTCGAGCCGGGAAAAGAGATATTTATTTCAGGTTCAGCTGCCGATACCTTGTCAATACTTTACAACACCCCTGAGCACAGGCGGAAAGAGGTTGGTGCAAGAGCAAGGAAAAAGATCCTCGATTTTCATACCGGTGATCACCGGGCACTCGAACTGGAAGAATATTATTACAGGATAAAAAACAGAAATACCATTTCCCTGCACGTTTGACGGGAGGTGAAAAACATGGAAAGTATGTAAGGTGAAAACATGAATTGTGTAACGTTTCTCAGTCCGGTGATGATATCTTTGTATCACCTGTTGACAGTAGAGAGAATTGAAT
>JBLNAN010000026.1:0-2990 GCA_050259355.1 Syntrophothermus sp.
CGTCTCTTGTTTTATTTATATCGAAACTGAATGTATTTCCGTGATTGGAGATATTCAGCACCCGCTCACTGGAAACAGTACCCACAACGATTGCTTCGATACCGTTGATACGGATAGTTTCACCTGTTTTCCAGTTTTTATTCTTTACCTGGAGGATGATACCTGGCTTTTCGCTGAACAAAACCCTCACGGAATCGGCCTCGCCCAGGGTCGTCAGATCAGCATCAATGCCGCATCGAAGAACAGGAAAGGTCATTTCCAGCAAGGTAGTGATCATTCCTCCAGCCGAAATATCATGACCGGAAAGTATTTCGCCTTCATTTATCATTTGCTGAATGGCGGCAAATTTCTCAGCAATATCAGCAGCACTTGTCGTTGCAGGAACTTTGTTTCCAATCTTATTTAAGATCTGGGAAAAACTGGATCCGCCAAGCTCAAAACCATCCCCGCCAAAATTAACATACAACAACACCGTACCCGGCTCTTCAGAGAGTTCCGGGCTAATGCATTTCTTCACATCCGATACTTCTGCAACTGCCGAGATGATAACCGTTCCCGGCGAATAAACCACTGACCCGTCTGGATATTTCTGTGTCATCGAAAGTGAATCCTTTCCTGTTGGAATATTGATCCCGAGATCAATGGCATACTGACTGCAGGCTTCTACCGCCCGGTACAACCGGTTGTCCTCACCCTTGTTTTTGCAGGGCCACATCCAGTTTGCACTCAACGATATTCCCTGCATTCCGTGGGTCAGGGGAGCCCAGAGGATATTGGTCAGTGACTCGGCAATGGCCAGCCTGGATGCGGCGGCGGGATCAATCAGTCCTGCGGCCGGGGCATGGCCCAGGGAAGTGGCTATTCCTTTTTCTCCCCGGTAATCCAGCGCGGTAACCCCCAGGTTGTTAAGCGGAAGCTGAACAGGCCCGCAGGTTTGCTGCAGTGCTATCTTTCCTGAAACTGCCCGGTCAACCTTATTGGTCAGCCAGTCTTTGCAGGCAACAGCCTCGAGTTTAAGTACCGACGACAAATATTCCTGAACTTTGAGGGGATCATATTGCAGATCATCCTGCAGGTCAGGGATGACCGTATCATACAAAATCGTTTTGGGAGGCTTGCCAAAGAAATCCTCAATCGTGAGGTCAACCGGATTTGAATTCCTCAGACCGTTTTTAAACTCCAGTTTGTGATCTCCCGTGGTTTCGCCGGCAAGATACATTGGTGCCCGCTCTCTTTCAGCTATCTTATTCAGCAGTTCCGCATCTTCTTCCCGCATCACCAGACCCATTCTTTCCTGTGATTCGTTGCTGATGATCTCGCGGTCAGACAGCGTCGGGTCCCCGACAGGCAGCTTATCAATATGAATGACCCCGCCGGTTTCCTCTATCAGCTCGGAAATAGAATTCAGATGGCCGCCTGCACCGTGATCATGAATGGAGATGACTGGATTTTTTGCAGATTCGCATAAGGCGCGGATGGCGTTAAAAACCCTCTTCTGCATTTCAGGATTGGACCGCTGGACGGCATTCAGTTCGATGGCATTTTCATATTCACCGGTGGCAACCGATGATACAGCACCTCCTCCCATCCCGATACGGTAATTGTCACCTCCCAGGATAACCACCTTCTCCCCGCCTTTCGGACTGTCTTTCAAACTGTCCTCTTCCTTTGCAAAACCGATCCCGCCGGCCAGCATAATCACCTTATCATACCCGTATTTCCTGCCATCGGCCTGGTGTTCAAAAGTAAGTACCGAGCCACAAATGAGGGCCTGACCGAATTTATTGCCAAAATCGCTGGCCCCGTTGGAAGCCTTGATCAGGATCTCTTCAGGGTGCTTGTACAGCCAATTTCTTTCAGGAATATTTTCTTCCCATTGTCTTCCCTTATCATTACGGGAATAGGAAGTCATGTAAACCGCGGTTCCTGCCAACGGTATACTTCCCTTGCCCCCGGCCATCCTGTCGCGGATTTCGCCGCCGGAACCGGTTGCAGCACCATTAAAAGGTTCAACTGTGGTCGGGAAATTATGTGTTTCGGCCTTAAGTGAAATAACCGATTCAAAATCGATAATGACAAAATCATCCGGTTTCTCCTGGTGCAGTGGTGCAAATTGCTCGGTCCTGGGCCCCTTGATGAAGGCTACATTATCCTTGTAGGCCGATACCAGCAGACCGGGATGAGCTTTGGATGTACTCCTGATCAGATCAAATAAGGTAAAGGGCATCTCCTTTCCGTCGATAATGAAAATGCCATTGAATATCTTGTGACGACAATGCTCTGAATTTACCTGTGAAAATCCGAATACCTCGCTGTCGGTCAGGAGTCTGCCGGTTTTTTTCGCCAGTTGCTCCAGGTAGCCGATCTCCTCCCTGCTCAGTGCCAGACCCTGGGCCTGATTATACGCGGAAATATCTTCAATGTAATAAACCGGGTCAGGAAGGTGGGCAATATGAAAGATATGCTGATCAAGTCCCGCGAAAACAGCCTGCAGCATGGGATCATATCCTTTTTGCTTATCAAACAGCGTGAATTCTTCAATTCTCCTGATCCCTCTGATACCCATATTCTGGGTGATCTCCACGGCGTTAGTGCTCCACGGCGTGATCATCTCCCGTCGCGGTCCGAGAAAAGTACCTTCTATTTTTTCCTGCGGAAGATATTCAGCTTTACCGAAAAGCCATGTCAGCTTGCGGTGATCCTGTTGATTTAGTTCGATTTCAGTCTCAACAGCATAAAAAACATTTCCACTTTTAAAAAAGATCACCATAATAGTTCTGTTCTCTGATTATAACGCTCGTTTCCCCCTAAACTTGCCCGGGGAACTATAAATCAATGGCTTAGGAACCTTTCTGCCTCGATAGCGGCCATGCAACCTGTTCCCGCGGCTGTAATTGCCTGGCGGTAATAATGATCCTGAACATCACCGCAGGCGTAAATGCCGGGAATGCTTGTTGAAGTGGTTCCTGGTTTGGTTCTGATGTATCCCA
>JBLNAN010000027.1:0-6908 GCA_050259355.1 Syntrophothermus sp.
GGGGGGTAAATATGATCGGGCTTTGTCCTTTCCATAACGAGAAAACTCCCTCCTTCACGGTTTCGCCTGCGAAAGGCATTTTCAAGTGCTTTGGATGCGGCAAAGCCGGTAACAGTGTTCATTTCATGATGGAATATGAGCACTTCACCTATCCTGAGGCGCTGAAATACCTTGCTAAAAAGTACCAGATCGAGATAGAGGAGGAAGAGGTTACCCCGGAAAAGATCGCCGAGCAGAACGAACGGGATGCGCTTTTCATGCTGAACCAGTTCGCACAGAAATATTTTGAGGAAAATCTTTTTGAGAAAGAGGAAGGAAAGGCAATTGGTCTCACGTATTTTCATGAACGGGGCTTCGACGACGATACCATCCGAAAATTTCAGCTTGGATATTCCATCAATACCTGGGATGATTTCTCGAAACATGCCCGGGACGAGGGATACAAAACAGATTATCTTGTTAAGACCGGCCTTTCAGTTCAGAAGGAAGAAGGAAGACTCATCGACCGTTTTCATGGCAGGGTGATTTTCCCGATTCACAGTCCGTCGGGCAGGATCATCGGCTTCGGGGGCAGAATTCTCACTGCTGATAAACACGCGGCCAAATATCTCAATTCGCCTGAATCGGAGATCTACAACAAGAGCAAAACGCTCTATGGCATTTTCCTGGCCAAAACGGAAATCATCCGCAAAGACAATTGTTACCTGGTTGAAGGTTACACAGATGTGATCTCCATGCACCAGGCCGGCATCAAAAACGTGGTGGCATCCTCGGGAACCTCGCTGACCCACGACCAGGTTAAGCTGATTCACCGGCACACGTCCAACATCACCATTCTGTATGATGGCGATCCCGCCGGTATCAAGGCTTCCATGAGAGGCATCGACATGATCGTGGAACAGGGAATGAACGTGAAGATCGTTCTTTTTCCCGAGGGTGAAGATCCCGATTCCTTCTGCCGTAAACGCAGGCCTGCAGAGGTGGAGGAATTCATTGAAAGGAATGCCGTGAATTTCATCCTGTTCAAGGCCAAGTTACTGCTGGAGGAAACCGCCGGCGACCCGGTAAAAAAAGCAGGATTGATCCGGGAAATTGTCTCCACCATCGCCCTCATCCCCGATGGAATTTCCAGATCTATCTTCGTCAAAGAATGTTCTTCAATGATGAATGTGCCGGAACAAACGCTTCACAATGAGCTGAACAAGATCATCCGGCAGAACATCCAGAAAAAAAGCAAGGGCGAAGGAGACGAAACAGAAATTCCGGAACCGGTTGTCATTGCTCCAACCCAGGAAGAAACCGATACCGACACCACCGATTACCAGGAGAAAGAAATAATAAGACTGCTGCTCACCTACGGAAATGAGACGATCCAGTTTCCACAGAAAGACGAAGACGGTGAGGAAGTGACCATACCCATTAAAGTTGCCCAGCTGATCTGTGGTGATCTCAAAAATGATGAACTGGGATTTGATATTCCTTTCTGTCAGCGCATTTTTGAAGAAACCAGCGAGATGCTGGAAAAGGATGTTATTCCCGACAAGGATTTTTATCTGCAGCATTCTGATCCCGTTATCTCCACCCAGGCCGTAAATCTCATGCTTGTACCCTACGAGTTAAGTCCGCACTGGGCCGAAAACCATATCAATGTTGTCCTTGAGCACGAACAGCTGTTTAAAACGGTGGAACACGCCCTCCTGATCTTCAAGGGAAAGAAGATTGAAATGATGATCAAGGAATTGTATCTGAAGATGCAGAATTTCCCAAAAGAGGGTGATCCTTCGGAAATGGATATCCTCCTCGGCCAGCTGAAGTCACTGCAGGAAAAAAGGGTGATGATTCAGCAGAACGAGCTGGGAAGAACCATCATCAAATAGAACTCCGGATTCAATCCGGGGGATTGTTCTTCTCAACATTTTTCCGTCAGCGAAGACAGAAAAAACATCGTGATCAATTATATTAGAAATCAAGAGAAACATCACAGGAAAAAATCATTTCTGGAGGAATATGAAATTGATTGTATCGGTTCTTCTCAAAATTATTTCATCAGCCCTTAGGCTGAAGAACCAGAACAATCTCTCGCGTCCTGCTGTTGTTCCAGTTGTCCATCAATTCTTTGAAATTGGCATAATCATCAGGAGAAATAATTCTTTTCGACAGCTGAATGCTCTTTTTAATGATCAGTTTTGAACCATCCTGTTTCACCTCATACAGGAAGGAGCCGCAATTGTTCCTGATGCTGACCGGTTTGCCGGTATTGAAAAGCTTCATCCCGGCTGCATCCAGCGTAAAATCATATTTCTCTTCCATTTCGGAGGGTATTTCAAGCGGCGTCACCCTGTTTTTCGGCAACAGCTTGATTCCCCAGCTGTCGATACCCGAGTTGACTGCCGGAAGGGTATAGAAATAAAAACTTGAGTCTTTTTTGAAAGGCTTCTCTTTCGTTGCTGAATAGCGCACATAGCCTTCCACCGGCCCTGTAGTGATCACTTTCAGCTCTTTCAGATCAGCACCCGTGATCCCTCCGTTAAACAACGACTTCATCTTCACCTGGTCGCGCAACTGGCTCAACCACGGGGTGGAATTGTTGTAGAAATAGCCAGCCACCTCGCCTTCCAGCTGCTGCTTGTCGGTCATGACAAACCGCGTGGAAAGGGTGATCTTGTTCTTGTAATCTTCTGTTTTTATGGCAAGTGGTTTTTTAGCAGGGTTCAGGGTCACCAATACCCTTTCCGGAAGTCCGTAAATCATGCTCTGGGAGTTAATCTTGCTTACCGACAGATATATCGGTTCGAGCTCACGGGCCCTGGCCACAACCAGCAAGTCCTCGAGATCAGTGAGGGTACCCACGTTTTCATCAAAACTGCTGGTTTTTACAACGCCCGCGATCTCGGCATCGATCCCGGCTTCCTTCAGCAAGGCGGTCAGGAGAATTGCTTTTTCCGGCACTGTTCCTCCATTACTCTTCCAGGTTTCGGCTGGAGGTCTGGCAGTATAACCGGTATACTGCATCGGAATCGGCCACAGGCGCAAGTCGTTCACAACCTTATCCTGAAGTTTCAGAATGATATCATAAGGTTCTTTGTTGGCCGCGAGCACCTCGGAAACTGCCTTTTTCATATCAGCATCAGCTGCCGGAGAAAATGCTTTCTGACTGAGGAAACCGGTATAAACAGTTGAACGGTCCTTCACGGTACTGAAGATAACACGGGGATACAGATCATTCCCCCCTTTCTGATTATCCTCGGCAGAGATGGCAGGAACATCTTTCAAATTCCAGGTATAGACCTGAAATCCTTCTTCCTGTGAAATAGCGGGAGCCATCGCGGAATTGATCATCCGGTAATTCAGTTTCATGACAGCAGGTACACGCACCTTCAGCGTCAGGTCTTTCACCGGCTCGTTTTCACAAAGCATTTCCGTGCCCATCAGTGCAGGATAATATCCCGTGTTGGTATGAATGGTATAGTCGATGAGAAGGACGGCCTTGCGTTCCGTTGCCGGATGAGTTACCACCATCTCGCGGAGCCCGTTGTAGTAGGGGGCATTGGCCGCCCAGCCGGGAAGCACCTCGTTGAAAGCATTGGCCGGCGCATTTACTTTTTTACCATCGGCCATGATGGTCTGAACCCTGGCCACCTTCAGTTGCTGATAAGCAGGATTGTAAACAATGAAAGTTTCACCATAAAGATTATGAAAAGCGCGGTATGTCTGGAGCTTCAGCTCTTTGCTGTACCGGTAATCCATGCTGCCGTCGGGATTGAGGGTATAAACTTTTGTAAGCTTGTTGTAAACGGCATCATAATTTTCATCCTGAGCAAAAAGACTGAACGAAAATGAAATCAAAATTGAAAGGAATACTAACTTCTTCATCTTAATTAAGCTTTTTTATCAACAAGTGTGAAAATGACCGGTTTTTCTGAAAAAGAATTCTGTGCATTCACGGCATCCCTGAATTCGGGCCAGTCTGAAGCGTCATACACCCGTTTGCCAAGCGTGATCTTCTGGTTCATGCGGAGCATCCGCCCGGTGAGGGTATATCCGCCCTTGAACGAACAAACCTTGCCGCCTGTAATTTTGTCAGATGGCATTGATAAAACTTTATCCACTTCGGGAAGCTCGATACTTTCCGTGAGTTCTACCTCCCTGGAGCAACGGTCCCTGAAGCCGTATTTCCGTTCCTTCACGTTGGTTTCGTACGCCAGGTGAGCCTGGTAGTTTTTCAAAAGATTGGAGGCCACCACGGGGATAAAAACCACGTTACCGTTAGTCACCGTTGCATAATCCGGAATCCGGTATTCAATACTGATGGTGATGGGTCCTTTTTTGTAATCAATGGGATCTGAATAATTAACCCTGGTCACCTCGGCCATCGGCGATATTTTCAGCATCTCTTTTTCAAGCAGCTGATCCCATTGCGTTTTCTGAGAAGTTCTGAATAATCCGCGGATACCGGCGTCGGTCTGACCCTCGGCAGTTATGGTCACCGTTCCCGTGAGGGTTCCGTCCTGATCAAGTTTCGACTGTCCGTTTATCTTCAGATAATGATTGGAAGGCGGCGACAGTGGCGTCGTTGCGAGATCAGCTCCCTCGGGAACACCCATGAGGTATTCCTGCTGCTGCTCCGCACTCGACCAGAGCTCTCTCACGAAAGGTACCCACGTGGGATCCAGCAGGTGATACTTGCCATCCCTGAGTTTCACAACCGTCACGCTGTGATTGAACTGGTCAGCGGGAATATAGTCGATTCTCGATCCGGCCATTGTCATGGCTGGATAGGATTTGAATCCCGCGGCCCGCAGCATCGTGATCAGCATACCAGCCTTATCCTTGCATACCCCGCAGCGATCGGAAAAGGTCATGGAACCCTTGTGTAATGTATATCCTTCGCCACATCCCATCGAGATCCCGGAATAACGGACTTCGTCGGCCACCCAGTGGGTCAGCAGGGAAACAGAATCGAGTTCTGTTTTGGCGTCTTTCAGGATCTCCTTAACCTTGGCAGTGATCTCGGGCGTGGTTTCAAAACTTCCAAAATCCTCGTTCACTTTATAAAACCATTTTGACTTGGCAAACCAGTCGGGACTGGTGGAAAGCAGCAGCTTCGGGGCAACATCCGACAAGGCTACCATCCTGGCCTCCGTTTTGAAAGGTATCAGATCATTTTTGGTAAAGGTATAAATGGTGTTTTTTCCTTTGAAAACCACTGCACTACGGATATCTCCATTATATACCTCGTACTGCAGGGGCTTGTCGGAAGGCACGATCACCTGGTACACTTTTTTCTTTACAGGATAAGTGGCACTCCAGAATTCAACGATATCGTAAAAATGGCCTTTCATCGGAGGAATATATTTTGAATCATCCTCACCTTCATCCTGCAAAAGGGCATAGGTAAAGCCTTTTCTGAACTGATACACCTCCACCGCGTCGCCGGGTTCCAGTCTTCCCACCTCGATCATCTTTTCCCTCGCACCCCAGTAAATAGCCCGGGCAGGGGCCGGATAATCCAGGGTTTTCTTTACATCAAGGTCGGTCTTTGTTCCATCTTTCCGGTAAATGATTACTTTTTCAATATCCACATATGCCGAAAGCGGGTCATACCCGAACTTCACCACGCTCATTTCCTGTGCACCTTTTGCATCAAGAATTTTGGTGAGCGTATGGGTGTGCATGTAGCTCAGGCCGGTCTCCATCACATCCGTCCGGCTTGAATCAAACAGGATTACCATATGATCGTTGGGATAATCACCTGAATTTTTGATCAGATCTGTCACCGGATCATTTCCGGCATAAAGAAACGAGGCACAAAGCAGGAAACCTGCAGTAAAAATTTTACGAATCATACCATTGATATTAATGAATCATTTTCAGCATATTGATTTCCATTTCGGTCAGGAATCTCCATTCACCGCGGGGAAGATTTTTTTTGGTCAGACCGGCATAAGCAACGCGGTCGAGTTTTTCCACCTTGTGGCCCAGTGTCTCGAAAATTCTTCTCACCACCCGGTTCTGTCCCGAATGCAACTCAATCCCCACCTCCTTCTTGTCCTTTGCATCGGAAATGTATTCAATGGCATCCACCTGCACCGGACCGTCTTCAAGGTCCATTCCGGCAGCGACTTTTTTCATGTCTGTTTTGGTAATGTTTTTTTCCAGTACCACGTGGTAAATCTTGCGGATTCCATATTTTGGATGGGTGAGCTTTTTAGCCATTTCGCCGTCGTTGGTAAAAAGCAGCAGCCCGGTGGTATTCCGGTCGAGCCGGCCCACGGGGTAGATTCGCTCTTTACAGGCATTTTCTACGAGCGCCATCACTGTTTTACGGTCTTCCGGGTCTTCCATGGTAGTGATAAAGCCCTTCGGTTTGTTAAGCAGAACATACCTCAGCTTTTCCGTGTTCAACGTTTGATCGCCATATTTTACCTTGTCGGTCCGTGAGACTTTATAACCCATTTCGGTCACCGGTTCTCCGTTTACGGTAATCACACCCGATTGGATCAGCACATCAGCTTCCCGCCTGGAACATATGCCGGCATTAGAAATATATTTGTTCAAACGGATCAGTTCTTCACCGTCTTTTCCGGAAGTTCTTCTGGGAGAGGTTTTTTTTTCCTTACCGGAAGAAATTTTTCTGAAGGGTTTGTCGCCATCATCGCGACGCGGCCTGTCGCCGTAAGTTTTACGGGATGGCCTTTCTCCATCACGGCTGTCTTCCCTCTTGGCGTAGGGCTTCCTGAAGGGTTTGTCGCCATCATCCCGGCGCGGCCTGTCTCCGTAGGATTTGCGGGGTGGTCTTTCTCCATCGCCGCTGTCTTCCCTCTTCGCGTAAGACTTTCTGAAGGGTTTGTCGCCATCATCCCGGCGCGGCCTGTCACCGTAGGATTTGCGGGGTGGTCTTTCTCCAT